>CACYXJ010000009.1 GCA_902778375.1 uncultured Erysipelotrichaceae bacterium | reverse complement strand
GCTCCATACGAGGTTGTTGTACTTTCCGTAAACAGCCATGTCGAGATACAGCCAGTTGCGGATCGCGTTCATGTTCTGAGCGGCAATCGTATCTTCCGGTTTGTTGGAGTTCGGATAAATCAGGGAAATGTTCGGTGCCGGACCGATCTTCGCGCCAGGAAGCATTTCATGGCAAAGCGCCATAGCCTTGGCCTGAGCTACAAGCATGTGATGGTTCTGCTGGTAGATTTCCTTCAGAACGTTGGTGCAGCCTTCCGGCAGGTGCAGTGTTCCGATCATCGGACCGACCAGCGTCAGCATGTTCTGTTCGTTAATCGTCAGCCAGTATTTGACACGGTCGCCGAAGTTTTCATACATCGTGCGGGCGAATTCCAGGAACCAGTCGACAGATTCCGGATTGCCCCAGCTTCCTCTTTCATCCAGAGCAGCCGGCATGTCGAAGTGGAACATCGTGACCAGCGGGATAATGTTGTACTTCAGGCATTCATCGATCAGATTATTGTAATACTCGATGCCCTTCGGATTGACTTCGCCGGTTCCTTTCGGCAGGATACGCGACCAGGAAATGGAGAAACGGTATACCTTGAATCCCATTTCCGCCATCAGTGCGACATCTTCCTTGTAACGATGGTACTGATCAGCACAGACATCCAGTTCGGAAGTTCCTTCCGGAACCTTCTTCACATCCTGGCAGGACGGACCTTTGCCGTCTTCCAGATTCGCGCCTTCTACCTGATAGGCAGAGGTGCTCGCGCCCCAGAGGAAATCCTTCGGGAACGGTTTTAAAGTTTTGTGTTGCATGCACATCCTCCTTCGTTTTATATAGAAATGATCTGATACATTGTTTCTCTCTATATTATCCGATACTTTTTTGTCTCTGTCATCAGGCTTAAGCGGCGAAAATTTCCTGCAGCACCAGTCTGATCTCTTCTTCTGAAGCAGAGAAAGTTCCCTGAATCATTTCGTCACTGCCGCCGCCGCGCCCGTTCAGTCTCATATTGAGATCCTTTGCCAGTTTTCTCAGACCGATGTCTTTCGACGTGATGATGACATATTCAAACGGTCCGTTGTCGCTTCTGTTAAGTACGGCAGCCGTACCGCATCCTTTCACCTTCACCAGGTCGTCGGCATAGCGGCGTATGGAGTTTCTGTCGATGCCTTTAAGAACATCGATGACCAGTTCCGACTTCTCCAGTTTTTCCGCTCTGTCCTGCAGATACAGCGCTGTCATTTCCGTCAGCTGTCTGCTCTTCTCCTGCATTGTCTCTTCCAGTTTTCTGGTGCCTTCGGCGGTCTGGTTCATCGGTGTGCAGAGACGCACGGAAATATCATGATTCTGATCCTGCAGCATGCATACGTAGTCAAATGCCCGCCTGCCGCACAGCAGTTCCATACGGATACCGCCCTTATGTTTTTCATGGGAAATGATCTTGATCAGACCGACTTCCCCGGCAGTTTTTACATGCGTGCCGCAGCAGGCACAGATATCCGCGTTCAGAACCGTGACGATTCTTACCGTTCCTGACAATTCCTTCTTGGAGCGGTAGGGAATGTTTTCTCTCTCTTCTTCGGACGGATAGGTGATAATGACCGGCTGGTTTGTCCAGATGATCTCATTGGCCTTCCGCTCGACTTCCCGGATTTCCTCATCGCTCAGCATCCCGCTGTAATCCACCTGGATCGTTTCTCCCATATGGAAGCCGACATTCTCATATCCGTGCAGCTGATGAATGATGCCGGAGACGATATGTTCGCCGGTATGATTCTGCATGAAATCAAAACGTCTGTCCCAGTCGATGATGCCATGTACAGCTGTACCTTCTGCCAGCGGTCTGTCTGTATAATGAATGATCACGTCGTCCTTTTCCCGGACATCCGTCACCCTGATATCGTTCAGGAAGCCATGATCCGCCGGCTGACCGCCGCCTTCCGGATAGAAAGCTGTCTGATCCAGGATAACAGCATATCCCTTTTTATCTTCCCTGCAGCTCAGAACAGACGCATCGAATTCCCGGCGGTACTGGTCCTGATAAAAAAGCGTGTTCATATTAGCCATAAAGTGTTTCTCCGTTCAAAAAGAATTATACCAAAAAGAAAAGACCGGCTGTCCGCAATGAACTGCCGGTCTTAAATCTCTTTTTCTCTTTTTTAGATCAGGAAGTACTTCAGGGCAAAGAGAACTGCCAGAACGTACATCAGCGGAGACATATCCTTTGTCTTGCCTGTCAGAAGGTGCAGAACGACATAGGAGATGATACCGAAAGCGATACCTTCGGAAATGCTGTAAGCAAGACCCATCATAGTGATTGTCACAAAGCACGGGATTGCTTCAACCATGTTGTCCCAGTCGATGTTCTTGACCTGCTGCATCATCAGGAAGCCGACGACGATCAGAGCCGGTGCTGTTGCGAATGACGGAATTGTCAGGAACAGCGGAGCAAGGAACAGGGAGACCAGGAACAGAACGCCGGTAACAACAGCTGTCATACCGGTGCGGCCGCCTTCGGAAATACCGGAGGAGGACTCGACGAATGTTGTGATCGTGGAGGTACCAAGGCATGCACCCAGTGTTGTACCGACAGCGTCAGCCAGCAGGGCACCCTTGATGCCCGGCAGTTTGCCTTCTTCATCCAGCATGTCAGCCTTGGCTGCGCAACCGATCAGAGTTCCCAGTGTATCGAAGATATCGACAAACAGGAACGCGAATACGACGACGACAAAGTCAAGGAAGTGCGAGAAGATGAAACCGAAGTCAAACTGGAAGATCATATTGACGGACATATCCGGGAAGGCGATAAAGGATGTCGGAAGCACGGAATAGAAACCCATTTCCGGATTCGGAACATACAGACCGACCAGTTCGCAGATAATGCCGAGGCCCCATGTGATCAGGATACCGTAGAGCATGTAGCCCTTTACGCCCTTGATCAGCATCATGGCAGTAACGACAACGCCGATCAGTGCCAGAATGACAGTGATACCTTCAGTGAAGAATGTGCCGTTGTTCAGCGCAGCCTTGAAGGAATACAGACCGACCAGGGTGGAGCTGTCAACGATAACATGCGCATTCTGCAGACCGATGAATGTGATGAACAGACCGATACCGACAGAAACTGCTGTCTTGAGCTGCTTCGGAATGGCGTTGAAGATCGCTTCACGGACATTTGTCAAAGACATGACGATGAAGATCAGACCTTCCGTCAGGACAGCAGTCAGGGCAACCTGCCAGCTGTAACCGAACTGGCCGCATACCGTGTAGGCAAAGTAAGCGTTCAGACCAAGACCGGCAGACAGAGCGAACGGTTTGTTGGCAAATGCCGCCATGCAGAAGCAGGCAATTGCGGAAGCAACGGCAGTAGCGAACAGAATCGAACCGCCGGCATTTTCAAGGCCGGGTGCCGCACTCAGGATGGCCGGGTTCAGGGCAAGGATATAAACCATTGTCATGAATGTTGTGATACCGGCAATCAGTTCTGTGCGAAGATTTGTCCCGTTCTCCTCGAACTTGAAAAACTTCTCTAACATAATTCCCCTCTTTCCATCTCACATCCCCTTAAAACAAAAAACTTCCGCATGCCCAAAAAGGCGCAGAAGGTGCTTTCAAAAACGACAATCGTAGTCCCGCCGTTATGGCGGCGGGGTAGAGACACTCTCGCCAGATCCGAAAGCATATACGAATGTGAAATAACGTTTTTTATTATATCCTTTCCGGCCGGGAAAGAAAAGCACGAATGTTTTTTCTTTTATTCATGAAAAAGCTCCCGTTTTCCGGGAGCTTATGATCAGAAGATCCTTCTTGACTGACGGCGGCCGTCCAGCGTGTAGCTGATACGGGTCGAACCGCCGGTCGTGATCGATACATCCGTCGCTTCAGTCAGGCGTCTGTATTCCTTGTAGCGGCGGATCATCTCGTCCGTATACGTGCCGGGATCGTCGCTGGTCATGAAGACCCCGCCAAACAGTGCGTCCAGTCTGGCCAGGTCTTCTTTCTGCTGTTCAGTCAGTCTGATGTTCTCGGTACGCAGGAAGAACACATCGGGGTCGGAAAGATACGCCCGGCCGTTGAGCATTCTTCTGGTGATGATGTTCGTCACAGCGTTTTTGGTGGAAACTCTTTCACGGTGGAAAGCTCTCATATATAATTTGTCATTCCAGTCGAGCGAAACATCGCAGCTGATGCGGCAGTAGTCGAACAGTCCGAATGCCGGCATGACCGGAACGCCGCAGCCGATGATCAGCTTGTCGCGGCACAGTTCCCTGAGCCATCTGCAAGCCCGGATCATACGGCCGGCCCGGCTTTCCTTCTCACTGCCGAACGGTGCTGCGCCATAGAGGAAATCCAGTTTGACAAGGTCGAATCCCCATTCGTCGAAAACCCGGTCGAAAACCTTCTGCAGATATTCCTGTACCTGCGGGTTGTCGATGTCGAGGGAATAGAACCCGCTCCAGTTGCAGCCGTTCTTCCAGTTTTCGCCGTTGACCTTCAGGAACCAGTCCTGATGTTCGCGGTACAGGGAAGACTTTTCCTCGGCAACAAACGGTGCCAGCCAGAGCCCTGCCCGGAATCCGTTCTGATGGATCGTGTCAACCATCGCCTTCATGCCTTCCGGGAATTTGTCATGATCCGGCTCCAGCCAGTCGCCGACGAACGGCTCCCAGCCGTCGTCGATCTGGAACAGATCATTTTCCTCAAGAATTCTTTTACACCCTTCCAGGTCCTGGCGGATGAAAGCGGAATTGATATCCTGATAGCGGTTGTACCAGCTGGAATAGCCGGCAATTTTCTCCATCGTCCGCGGTTTGACATTCATGGCGTCAAACCAGCCGTCGAACACACTGTCCTCCGCGCCTTCGCCATAGAACAGATCGAGAAGATGAAACTCGCCTTCCGTCTTCAGACCGCGGCAGTCGCGGCTGATTGCCAGGCTGCCGTCATTGCCGTTGAGGCGGAAGATCGTATAGCCGTTTGTCTCATCCAGTGAAGCAATCAGGCGGAAGAAGCCGGCCTTGCGGAAATAGCAGTAGGAGAATCCGTGCAGAAGACCCGGACGGTTGGTGTAGTTTATGAAATGATAGTCGCCGTAGCGGTCGAAACTGAACTGTTCGATCAGTCTGGCCGGCACTCCGCGCAGACCTCTCTGACGGCTTGTCCGGTCATATTCCGGCGAAGCAGTCCAGGTCTGATAACCATTCATATAGATCTTTTCGTTATCGCTCAGCCTGACGGTACCCCGTGCCTGTGCTTCCTCGATACGGCATGCGGGAAGCGTGACGACGATATGGTTCTCACCCGGAACCAGTTCGTGTGAACCTTCGAAAGTACCGTTATCCGTTGTCAGTTTCCAGTTCAGCTTCATCGCTCACTTCACCTCTTCTCGCTTTGAGTTCTTCAGCGATTTCATTGGCTTTCTCGTCGGTCAGGATGAAATGCTTGCGGAATACGAAGAACGCGGTAATCAGTCCGCAGATCGGAATGACTGTCATCAGCAGACGCAGTCCGGTCAGTGTACCGGCGCTCTGTCTGACGATTTCACCGACGGAATCGCTGTTTCCCTTCAGGCCGATCAGATCGATGCCGAGACCGGTCAGGAATACGGCAAGACCGGAGGCTGCTTTGACAACCAGGGTCTGCATCGAGAAGATGACGGATTCCTCACGGTGTCCGCTCTTGAGTTCGCCATAGTCGACCGAGCTTGTCAGGAAGACAGTTGTCAGGACTGTCAGGATACCGTTGGACAGGAATACCAGAACACCCGGGATCAGAAGCAGCGGCAGGCTGTTGGCAAGACCTGTGAGGCAGCCGATCAGCAGCAGCGCATAGCCGGTAATGGCACTGATCAGGCAGATCTTGAAAATCTGGGAATTGCCCAGGAATTTGCGCAGGAGCGGATATACCAGCATCATGCCGAGAATCTGGGAAGCACCGCCGACGGATGTGAACAGCGTATATGTCTCCTGCCATGTGGAAGGATTCATCAGTGACTGGGAGAAATCATATTTGAAAAAGTAAATGATCAGGTTGGATGTGATATACAAGGCGCAGTTGATCAGAACGATCGTCAGAACCGTGACCATTGCCTGATCATTGGCAAACAGGGAACGGAACATTTCGCCGACAGAAGTCGTTTCCATCGATTCCTCGCGTCCGGATTCGTCGATACTGCGGCAGAGGATCACTTCGGTGATGATGAAGATGACAGCGACGATCAGGGCAAACCATTTGAAGCCGACTCTTTCATTGCCGTTGCCGAGTATCTTGACGATGATCATTGTACCGATGGTGATGATGGCATTGCCGATACCGGCGCAGGTACGGCCGACAACCGACAGATTCTCGCGGTCTTTGGGATTGTCGGTGACAGCCGGAATCATGGACCAGTACGGAATGTCCATCATGGTATAGGTCACACCCCAGAGGATATAGACGACTGAGAAGAAGATCATCAGGCCTGTTCCCTGCAGGTTCGGTGCGGCGAATAAGGCAAAGAGAACGAATGCGTTGAGAACTGTTCCCGAGAACAGCCAGGGACGGAATTTGCCCCACTTCGTATTCGTCTTGGCAACAAGCACGCCCATGAACGGGTCGTTGGCAGCGTCGAATATTCTGGCAATCATCAGGATCGCGCCGACGAATGTCGCCGACAGTCCGAGAATATCCTGGTAGTAGTACATGACAAAGGACGCGGACAGTGCGTAGACCATATCCTTGCCGATGGCACCGAGACCATAGGCAGCGGTCTGTTTCTTGGTAAATTTCATGATCTTTCCCCTTTCCTGATTACAAGATCAATTGTTTTTTCTGTAAGACCATCGGCACTGATGGTCACTCTGGCATTTCCGGCTTCACCTGTCGTTCTGACATAGGTTCCGCACATGCCTCCTTCGGCTGTGACTGTGTCCGGTCCGACGATTTCAACCGGACCTTCCGCCTTCAGACGTACCGGCAGCTGGGCATAGACGGCAGAATTGTCCAGTTCATCCAGAATGCGGATGCGGAACGCTGCCATATCATAGGTATCACTGTCCGTCAGTTCCGTCTGCGAGACTCTGACATCCAGATGCAGTGCTGTGCGCGGCGATTTGACAACAGCCGCGACCGGTTTTCCGTCCTTGACAGCTTCGAACCTCCATTCGGTGCTGTCACCGCCCCAGGAACCGACGTATTTGCCGTACAGTTCCACGCCTTCGGAATACTTCATCTTATAGTGCAGCATGCACCAGGCAAGCATTGCCTTGTACTTCACCGGCATGTTGGCCATGCCGTATTTCGCTGCTGCCTGCAGGGCATCATGCACGTAACGTTCCTTGGTGCCGCTGAATCCTTCTTTTGTTTCAAGAAGACAGCCGATCATATCGTCGATCTCCACCGGCGGATGGCTGATTCCCTGCCAGGTTTCGCGGTCGGGACGGAACGTCTTTACGAAATCGTCATTTTTATAGAGATTGACTTCATCGGCATTGGTGAACACATAGAGAGAATTCACAGTGCCGCCGGGATAATCGCCGATATCCATCGGTGAACCGATTTCCAGTACCGGTGTTTTTTCGCTCTGGGACGCATAGACAGATGCCGCCATCTTGGGATTGCGGAAGCTGTCCATGACACCGTGATAACAGATCCTGTCACCTGATCCGAAATCCTTGTGGGTCGGATAGTCGAACATGCACCACTGGAAACAGCCCGCATGGCCGCCGTCGGCCATTGCCGCATTCAGTACCCGGGCATGCCGCAGGGCGTGTTCCTGTCTCTTCTCCCAGGTATCGTAATTCTTTGTCGGGAACATATGACCGTTGGCTTCGGTGATCAGCAGCGGTTTTTTCACATCCGGGGTTACATCCTTCTTGGCCTTGGCTCCCGGTGTGATGCCGTTATGTGAGAAGTCGTTATAGCCGTAGATGTCTTCCAGCAGTGAACTCTTTTCCAGATATCTGACACCGCTGGTCGGACGGGTCGGATCAAGCCGGTGCGCCATTTCGTTGGTTGCCCGGTAGAGTTCGTCGTCATCCAGGGATTCGTTGATACGCACACCCCAGATGATGATGGATGGATGCTGGCGGTATTCCAGAACCATTTCCCTTGTATTCTCGATTGCCTGTTGCTTCCATGCCCTGTCACCCAGATGCTGCCAGCCGGGAATCTCGGTGAATACCAGGATTCCTCTTCTGTCACATTCGTCGATGAAGGCATGGCTCTGCGGGTAATGGGAGGTTCTGACAGCGTTGACGCCAAGTTCCTCATCAAGGATCCTTGCGTCTTCCCGCTGCAGGGAATCGCTGACGGCATAGCCGACATACGGATAACACTGATGGCGGTTGAGACCTCTGAGGAATACCGGACTGCCGTTGAGAAGGATCCCGTTTTCAGTGACCTGTACGGTACGGAAGCCGAATGTCTTCACAACCCTGTCTTCGCCCATTGTGATCTCACAGGTATACAGGTCCGGAGTATCGCAGGACCAGGGTCTGGCATCCTTCACGCTCAGACGGATATTCTTAACTGCTTCATCCTCAGTCTGGGCGGCTATTCTGCCCTCGCTATCCCTGATGATGACATGGACTTTTTTGCCTGACACATCGCCGCTGTACTGCAGGGCGACATTTGCTGTTTGAAGATCCGGGGTCGTGACCCAGGCATCACTGATCATTGCCTGCGGCCTGTCCTCCAACCATACGTCGCGGTAGATGCCACCGAATGTCAGATAGTCGATGACAAAGCCGAACGGCGGGATTTCCGGATTTTCCGTTGTGTCCAGACGCACGGTGATCACGTTGTCTTCACCGTATCTGACTTCATTTGTAATTTCCGTGCGGAAAGCCGTATAACCGCAGCGGTGCGTGCAGACCTTCGTGCCGTTGAAATAGACATCGGCGATATGGGCTGCGGCATCGAACTGCAGGAAATGACGCCTTCCCTTTTCTTCTTCCGGGATCCGGACGACGCGGCGGTAGCCGGCAATCATCTGGTAGGAGGAAGGATCGGCATAATGCAGGGGAATCTCCTTTACTGTATGCGGGATACGGACCTGCTGCTCTCCTTTAGCGCCCTGCAGGAATTCCTCGCTCCATTGCGGGGTAAATTCCCAGCAGTCATCAATTCTTCTCTTCATAGTCATGCTCCTTTATTCCGTTCATGATGATATCCATCATCTGTTCCAGGGCTTCGTTGTAGGATATGTGCTCCTCGTTCAGGGTTTCCGATGACAGGAAGGATTCCAGGGATGCTGTAAACATCGTCCTCAGGATCGGTATCGATACCGGCCGGATACGATGCTGCCTGACACCCTCTTCCAGCAGCCGGATCACCGGTTCCCAGTCGTTTTCCAGATAGCCGACAAGTTCCTGACTGATTTTCGGATACTTTTCGTGCAGATCGGAAAGACGCCGGAAATCCAGAACCTGATACTGATTCGGCATGGCGATCATCACCATCCGGATCTTGTCGATCAGATCCAGGTCGCTGGCCAGGATTTCCTGTTTCTTCTTCTGGATATCGCTGAAACCGTATGCCAGCATTGCCGAAAGCAGTTCCTCTTTCGATTCGTAGAACTGATAGATTGTCTTTTTGGCAATATGAAGACTGGCCGCAATATCGTTCATTGTGAACTTGAGGCCGCTGATCTGAAATTGTCTGATTGCTTCCTGTACGATTTCTTCTCTCTTCATGATCTGTTTGGAAACCCGTTTTTCATTTCCAGTTTCCATGATAGCAGAGTGAAAGCGCTTACGCAACGGGGTATGGATGATTTTTGCAGAAAAAAGACAAAAAAAGAGACGACCTCAGCCATCTCTTTCATTTTACGTACTTAGTCTTCTACGTACGGCAGCAATGCCATCTGACGGGCGCGCTTGATCGCGACTGCCAGCTGACGCTGATACTTCGCCTTAGTTCCTGTAACGCGGCGCGGAGTGATCTTTCCGTTGGCGCTGATGAACTTCTTCAAGAGTTCAACATCCTTGTAGTCAATATACTTGATGTTATTCTTTGTGAAGTAGCAGACCTTTCTGCGGCCGGTTCTCTGCTTTCTGAATGCCATCTTATTTCTCCTTTATCTCTAGAACGGGAGATCGTCGCTGGAAATATCCAGGGCTGATCCGCCGAAGTCATCGCCCAGACCTGTGTTGTCGTTATAGGCAGGCTGTGCGTATGAGGGCTGACCGTATGACGGCTGGTCATACGGAGCCTGATAGCTGTCCTGATAACCGTTGCTCTGCTGTGCTCTGGATTCGGACTGGGCTCTGCTCTCCAGAAGTCTGACATTGTCTGCCACAACTTCGGTCACATACACTCTCTGTCCGTCACGGTCGTAGGAACGTGACTGCAGTCTTCCGTCAACGCCGATCAGTGCACCTTTGCGGGCATACTGACCGAGGAAGTCGGCAGGCTGTCTCCAGGCAACGCAGCTGATGAAATCTGCTGTCTGCTGAGCATTGTCCTGACTGCGGCCGCGGCGGTCACAGGCGACTGTAAACTGAGCTACAGACAGTCCGCTCTGTGTCTTGCGCACTTCGACATCGCGGGTCAGACGACCAACCAGAACGACACGGTTAATCATTTACTTTGCCTCCTTGGCAGAAGCTTCATCACGGGTAATCATGAAACGGACAACATTCGGATTAATGCGCATCAGACGGTCAAATTCCTTCACGCAGTCGTTGTCAGCTTCAAAGGCAACTACAACATAGTAACCCTTGTGCATATCATCAATTTCATATGCGAATTCACGCATACCCCATTCATCTGTCTTGTTAACAGTTCCGCCATTGTCAGTGATGATCTTGGCGAGAGTCTCAATCAGTTCGCCTCTCTTCTCTGTTTCGACAGACTCATTGATGATGTACATTACTTCATACTTTTTCATCTGTACACCTCCTTCTGGTCTAGCGGCCATTTCTGGCAAGGAGCGGGTTTTAAACCACTCGCTCGAGTATTATACAAGTTTTCAACCCTTATGTAAATGAAAATCTGTCTGTTTCTCAGGAAACTTCAGCACCGCATTCAGGACAGAATCTTCCGAATACTTTAGCGCCGCATACCGGACAGAATCCGGATGCCGCCGGTGCTTCCGCTTCGACGATTTCCTTATCCTTGGGACGCAGGACATTCCAGGCCAGAGTAAATGTTCTGCTTTCACCCGGTGCCAGTTCTGCTTCGAATACCACTTCACCGGTCTCTTCGTTCAGTTTTCCGCCCGACAGTTCTGTCTTTTCGACAATGATCGTTTTCTCCTCGGATACCGGAATCTGATCGATTACGGTCACCTTGCATGGTTTCTGCTTATTGGAAACGACAGCCGTTTCATAAGCGTATTCGGTTTTATACTGGTTCTTCAGAAGAACGGACGAAGTGTACTTTCTTGTCTGGTTCCTTCTGACACTCACTGTTTCATCCCGGCCCAGCGACAGTTCATAGGTGTCCTTTGTCAGATCGGCATTAATTACGACTTCGCCGGCATATGTATCTTTCAGATAGACTGCCGCCCGGCTGTGCAGGACATCTTCCAGATCCGCTGTCCTGACTGCCGCCGCAAGATAGGCACCGGTGTCCTTCTTAGGAACAGTGACGACATGGTATTCGCATTCGATCTGTTTCTCGCTGAGATCAGCCATGACTTCCTTGCCGTCAGAAGCGACATTCCATTTTCCTTTCAGGGCATATTCGGTCATTGTTTCCTGGGCGTTGACTTCTGCTTCCGTGCGTTCGGATTCGGCAAAGTCCATCTCGGCGGTTTCTTCCATGGCAGCGTCCATCATAGCCGAACCCATTGCCATCATCATATTTCCCGGAGCGGATGCCCGCTTTGCGTACATCACCGGCTGATAGAACCGCAAGTGAGTCGGGTTAAGTACCGGAATGCCGGCCGCCTGCGAAGGAGTGCCGGTATACAGTTTCAGTTCTGTCTGTTCCCAATCCGCATCTGTATTCTGCCGCACAGCCGCCCTGAGGCGCAGCGAAAGCGGACCGGTTTCCCCGTCGGTACGGATCTCATAGGCGGGATGCCAGGATGCCGCATGGTCAAAAGCCTGAAGCTGAACATAATACGTTCCGTCCTTTTCGCATGACAGCACAGCCGTGACATACGGTCTGCCCAGTTTCTTTTCCAGTTCCCTTCTCTCTTTCAGGAGACCTTCCTTTTCTTTTTCAAGAGCGAGTTTCCGTTCTGCCGCACGGGTGAGTTTCTCCGCCAGCATTCCCTCATACTCTTCCATTTTGGCCAGGTCGAGACCTTCCCGGCTCTTGAAGGAAAGGTTGCTTTTCCATAATTCTTCCTGCACCTGGCAGGCATCGATCGCAGCATCGCACAAAGTGATCTTTTCATCGACTTCTCGGGTAGTCTCTTTCTGCTCGTCCTCGTCAGGATAGACGACCTGGACTTCATAAGTCTTCAGGCCTTCGGAAGTCCTGAGCCGCACGCTTTCGCTGTCGGTGCCGGCCGTCAGTCCTTCGATACGGCAGCGGACACTTCCCGCTTCCATTTCGATTCTGCCTTCAGATGTCATCTGGCAGCCTCTGCGGTATACCGAGACACTGCTGAGTTTTGTTTCCAAGTTTTTCATATGATTACCTTCTTATACTGTCAGACTGCTGCGGGGAGTTCTGCTTTTTTGAATACTTCAATGAATTCACCGATATAATCGGCACTTGCCCTGATCATCTCATCACCCCACTCCGCTGTTGCGACAAGCGGATGATCGTCGCCGAACCAGCCGTTTTCACTGACTGAACGGCTCATGCGGTTGACCGGGATATCGACTCCTTTGAAGCGCACTGTACGCATGCCGGATGCCGGCAGCTCGTCACTGATTCCCGTCATCGGCGCATCGGCGATCGCGCTTCTGTCCACAAGTCCGGGATCGATTGCCATGATGGCTGCTGTTTCCTCACCGCCGCCATGGCCGCCGTGCCACGGTTTTCTTCCTTCCCAGTCACCGGTGATATTCCAGACCATCTGCCACCAGTTCATCTGGGCCAGAAGGCATCCCTGCTTATAGAGATCCAGGGAAACCCGGTCCAGCGGCGGGATGTTGCCGCCATGACCGTTGATCACCACGAAGCGTCTGGCACCGTGTGCCTTGAGCGACTGGGTGACGGCCGTCAGGACCTGATACAGCACGTCATGACCGAGATTGACAGTGCCCGGATAGGAAGCCAGATAATCCGTGCATCCATAGGGAATCATCGGGGCAACGACGGTATCGTTCTTCTCTTCCAGATATTCAATGATCTTTTCCGGAATCAGGGTGTCGGTGCCAAGCGGCATATGCCGGCCATGGCATTCGAGCGATCCAAGGGGAATGATGACAGTATCGTTGTTTTTGAAGTATGCCTCCGCCTGCGGCCATGTCATGTGTTCAAGTCTCATAAAAAACTCCTCCGTTTTTCCTCTTTCATTTTACATGTCTGAACAAAAAGGAGATACAGATTTGCGTATCTCCATGTTCATTGTGATTCCTTTTTCGCCATCAGTTCCCGGACGACAAATGACGCTATCGCAAGACCCGCCGCCGGCGGCACGAATGCGGTCGAACCGGGAACACTGCGCCGTCCCGTCCGCTCGGCTTCCAGCTGAACCGCTTCAGGCAGCGGTTTCATCGGCAGCTCCTGCGATGTGCACACCGTCAGTTTCCGGATGCCGCGTTTTTTCAGTTCATGGCGCATGATCTTTGCCAGCGGATCACCGCTTGTCTTATAGACATCCGTGATCCTGACTTTTGTCGGGTCCATGCGGTTGCCGGTTCCCATCGAGGAAATGACCGGTGTACCGCATTCCTTCGCCTTCATGATCAGGGCAATCTTGGCAGTAACGGTATCGATGGCATCGACAACGTAATCATAGACAGCAAAGTCAAATTTATCGCTTTCCTCCGGCAGGAAGAAGCATTGAAATGTATTGACCTTGATTTCCGGATCAATGTCATGAATCCGTTCTTTTGCGGCCAGGACTTTCGCTTTGCCGAGGGTCGAATCCAGAGCGATGATCTGACGGTTGATATTGGTGAGATCGACTGTATCGTGATCGATCAGGTCCAGCGTTCCCACCCCGCATCTGGCCAGGGCTTCGACGACATAGCCGCCGACACCGCCGATGCCGAAAACCGCGACCCGGCTGTTTCGCAAAGCAGCCATCGCGTCTTTTCCGGCAAGCATTTCCATGCGCAGATAACGCTCACTCATGACCTGGTTCATCCTTTCTTTTTCTTCAGCAGGAACTTGCGGGCAATCGCTGTTCCGATTTTATAAGGCAGCGGCCGCAGGTTCCGGTCGGCATTCTTCAATTCCTGAATAATGGCGATATGCTGAGGACAGTGGCTCTCGCATTTTCCGCAGGCAACGCACTGGGAAGGAAATGCCGGCTTTTCTCTCAGACCGACGGTCTGGGCATATTCGAAACGTCCGGCCTGTTTCGATTCCATATACATCTCGTTATAGCAGCGGAAAGCCAAGGGAATATCCACACCCTGCGGACACGGCTGGCAATAGCCGCAGCCGGTGCAGGGAACCTTGATCTTTTCGTTGATCAGTGTCTTGACCTCTTCGATCAGAGCGTAGTCTTCTTCCTTGAGGTCGCCCACTTCGCTTGCGGAAGCGATGCGGCAGTTTTCCTTTACCATTTCCAGACTGTTCATACCGGACAGGACGCAGGTGATTTCCGGCTGTGACCACAGCCAGCGGAAAGCCAGTTCGGCAGGCGATCCGAACCTGTCGTTTCCGGCAATCAGCTTCTTCGCCTTTTCCGGCAGAAGATCGACCAGCTTGCCGCCGCGCAGCGGTTCCATGATCATGACCGGTATGCCTTTTTCATTGGCTGCCTGAAGACCTCTGCGGCCGGCCTGGGAGTGCTCATCCATGTAGTTGTACTGGATCTGACAGAAATCCCAGTCATATGCATTGAGGATCTTCAGGAACATTTCGGTATTGCCGTGAAAGGAAAAACCGATATTACGGATCTCACCGTTGGCTTTCTTTTCCCTGATCCAGTCTTCGACACCATGGCTTACCAGATTCTGCCAGGCGGAAAGGTCTGTCAGCATATGCATCAGATAATAATCGACATGATCGGTGCGCAGACGCTTCAGTTCCTCCTGGAACAGTTTCTCGATCATGCCTTCGCGGCTGATCAGATACTGCGGCAGTTTGGTGGCGATATTGACCTTTTCGCGGCGGCCGTTGCGGGAAAGGATCTCGCCCAGTGCCGCTTCACTGCCGGAATAGACATAGGCAGTGTCAAAATAGTTGATTCCCTGGGAAATTGCATAATCGATCTGTTCCTCGGTCTTTTCCATGTCGATGGCATTACCCTTTTTGGCAAAACGCATGCAGCCGAATCCCAGCACCGATATTTCATTGCCGTATCTGTCTTTTCTGTATTTCATATTTTTCTCCGTTTTTCATCACTTTGAACTAAGGGCGACAAGTTTGACGAAAAACGGCAGCATTACATCTTCTTTGTTCATGATGAAGTTCTCGGGGTGCCACTGCACCGCCAGAAGGTTTGGATAGACATCGGACTCGATGCCTTCGATCAGACCGTCCTCAGCCCAGGCGACAGCCTTGAGACCGCGGCCGAGTTCATGAATGACCTGGTGATGGAAACTGTTGACTTCAAGTTCCTCGCCCAGCAGCATCTGCAGCATGCTGTCATCGGCAATCGTGACCTTGTGGGTGGCGACATTGCGGTACTGCGGCTGCACATGACCGAGCACATTGTCTCCGGCCAGCGATATGTCCTGATACAGGGTTCCACCGAATGCCACGTTGATCACCTGCAGACCGCGGCAGATGCCGAACAGCGGTTTGCCGGCAGCGATCGTCTTCTGGATCACGCTGATCTGGAACAGATCATATTCCATATCGCTTTCCCCGCACAGTTCATGGCGCTCTTCGCCGAACAGGACAGGATCGACATCGATGCCGCCCGGCACAAGAATGCCGTCGCAGCATTCGACATAATCTGTCAGCAGTTCTTCGTCTGTGCCGTGGGGAATGATCATGGCAAGGCCTCCCGCCTCCTCAATCGAACGGACATAATTGTCACCCAGTCCGTGCTGGAGAAGATTCCACTTTCCGAATGTGTATTTACTGGCAAGAATGCCGATGACAGGCCTTTCCATAACTGTTCCTCCAAATCATTTCAACACTGTTCTCATTGTACCTTGAAATGACACCGTTGTGCAGACAGTGCACCGGCAAAAAAAGGGACCGTTCCCCGGGAATGGCCCCTTCTCATTTTCTTCTGTCAGATCTTCATCGCGGTTTCATATGCCTGCCATATGACGGTGCGCAGGTTTCCGACCTTGTCGCAGTCGCCGACGATCCAGGCATTCTTCTTTTTGCCGACAGCCAGCGGAGCCGGCAGATAGCCGGTCGAGGAAATTACCGAGTCGCAGGGAATCTCGATTTCCTTTCCGTCCTTGTCTTCACAGATGATATGACCATCCGCGACTTCCCTGAGTTTTGTTTCCAGATAGACCGGAACCTTCTTCCAGGCAAAGTATTCACGCAGATAGGAACTGTTGGCGAGACACACACCCTTCTGGGCAATCAGGTCATTCAGCATTTCGACGATGACCGGCTTTTTGCCCTGCAGGTACAGTTCGTATGCAATTTCGCAGCCGGTCAGACCGCCGCCGATAACAGCAACCGTCCCGCCGACTTCCTTACCATTAAGATATTCGCAGGCTTCGATCATCTTTTCATAACCTTTGATACTGCGCATGACACGTGGTGTCGCACCGGTTGCGATGACGACCGGAGCGTCGCCGAATTCCAGGATCGAATGCACTTCGTAATTCAGATGCACTTCGACATCCAGATCCTTCATCTGTTTCTCATACCATTTCAGAAGGTCACGCAGTTTGCCTTTGTAGGATTCGGCAGAAGCTGGAATAAAGGTGCCGCCGAGCCTGCCGCTCTTTTCATAGATGACCGGTTTATGGCCGCGCAGGGCAAGTACCCTGGCTGTTTCCATGCCGCCGATACCGCCGCCGACAATATGGACAGTCTGCGGTTTGTCCGCCGGTTTGATGAAATGCTTGTTCCACTGCATCGTTTCGGCATTGACAGCGCATCTCGACATATTCAGGGAATCGAAGAGATCCTGGTCGTTCGGCACACCTTTGTAATGCGCCATATTGAAACATCCGTTATGGCAGAGGATGCAGGGCCTGATATCGGCTTCCCTGTCTTCCATCAGCTTGGTGACCCATTCCTGGTCAGCCAGGAACTGTCTGGCAAACCCGGCGCCGTCGATCTTCCCTTCCGCGACAGCTTCAGCAGCTGTCACCGGATCCATGCGGCCGGCACAGACAACCGGAATATCAACGAATTTGCGGATATGTTCCACATATTCAAGATTGCAGTTTTCCGGCATGTAGATCGGCGGATGCGCCCAATACCAGGCATCATAGGTGCCGTTGTCGCAGTTCAGCATGTCATAACCGGCATCCTGCAGATATTTCGCGGCTCTTTCCGACTCTTCCATGTCACGGCCGGCTTCCTCATACTCTTCACCCGGCAAAGCTCCGCGGCGGAAACCCTTGGTCTTGGAGACAACGGAATAACGCAGGGAAACCGGGAAATCGTCGCCGCATGCCTGCTTGATCGCCTGTACGATCTCGACCGGGAAACGGTAGCGGTTCTCGAAGGAACCGCCGTATTCATCGGTACGGTGATTGACATATTTCAATGTGAACTGGTCAAGCAGATATCCTTCGTGCACGGCATGGATCTCGACACCGTCCACACCGGCATCCTTGAGCAGCTTCGCGCACTCGGCAAAAGCATTGACATATTCGTGGATCTCATCGACGGTCAGGGCACGGGACGGTACTTTGTCCGACCATCTGTTGGGAGAAGGAGAAGCGCTGGCGGTGATGCGGTCAAGATCCATGACCGGCTTGGAAGCAAGACGCAGGATGGGATTGGTATACAGTTTCTCCATCATTTCCGAAATGGTGAAGCTGCGTCCGAACCCGGCAGTCAGCTGGACAAAGAGTTTGGCACCGGTTTTATGAAATTCCGGCATCCATTTTTTCAGATCCTCGAACATCTTCCTGTTCTTATGGAGCCACTGTCCGTACATCGGATTCCATACCGGCTGACAGCCCGGCAGGACCAGACCGGCATTGTTTTTCGCGACTTCCATGATGAACTTCGCACCCACTTCGTCGAAATGGTTGATTTCCATCCAACCGAAGAGGTCTGTTCCGCCCATCGAGGTCAGAACGATCCTGTTTTTGATCTCCAGGTCCCTGATCTTCCATGGTGTAAACAGCGGATTATATGTTTCTTTCATTCTATTCGTCCTCCACGATGACTGTTCCGTCATCCCTAACGGTGATCATCTGTCCTTCCTTGACTTCCTGCAGAAATTCCTCACCCAGACCGTCGACCAGGACGATCGGATGCTCCGACCAGTTGGCAGTCAGCACTGCCCCGGCAACCGCCAGAGTATCCGCCTTTTTGCTGAAAAGCATGCAGGACGGTCCGACGCCCATGACCGACGCGCAGTAGAGAACCATTCCGCCGGTCGTGGAACCGATCGTCTCCGGCAGGCACAGCGCCTTGCCGGGCATCAGCTTGCCGTAGATTTCCGGGTTGTTCATATCCTGCAGAACACCTTTTCTGTTCAGAAACGAACCGGCCGTTTTCAGGTTTGCCAGAGTATTGAATCCGGTATGTGTCACCAGTGCTTCCGCCTGCACGTTGCCCGGAACGACAACACGGCCTTTGTATTCCTTAGCCATCTGTTCTGCCTCCTGTCAGTATATCCACCAGTTCCTTTTCGCTGTAGAATCTGGCTTTGCTGTAATAACGCAGTTTATTGGATGCGGTAATGATACGGATCTTGTCCGTCAGTGGATTGGATGTATATGACAATGGACAAAGCGACGAAACAGTGACACCCATTTCACTCAGTCTGTCATAGTACAGCGGGAATCTTGTTTTGAACGACCGGATGACATCCGGAGCGGCACAGAAGATCGTCTGCACCGTCACCTTGTCGCGGCCGTGTTCCTCCAGTCCGTTCATCAGCCGTTCTGTCCAGTCCTGCAGCTGCTCGCAGCTGAAATGCGGACAGCCGGCAAAAGCGAGCTGTGCTTCTCCTTCTTCCTGCCAGGGATTCGGATATGATGCCTTGACTCTTTCGATTTCGGCATCATCAATGACAAATACCTGGGCATCTTCGAGAATCAGATCCTCCCCGAATTTCTTCGCTTCCGGCGTCAGGTTTTCGACATGATACAGACCGACGGATCCGTTGGATGCGCTGGCCGCTCCCATGTCTTTCAGGTAGTCTTTGACCCGCTGTGTCAGTTCTGTTCCCAGCCACCGGTCAAGGCCCTTGATATATGGAACATCCTCGATGCACTTGAAACCGATGGCGGAACCGAGAAGCTGCGGCTCGGGAAGTCTTTCGCATTTGACTTCGATAATCCATTTCGCCTTTCTGCCCTCGTCGGTCAGAAGACCGAATTCCGGCACATAACCGAGAATATTGGACATCAGTTCCAGAATGCCCGAATTCCTGTTGCATCTTGCGCCGATCACGGAATTGGCATAAGAAACGGCAGATGACTCCGCCCAGCCAAGAATATCCCCGTATTCGGGGATGTTTCCGACTTCGCTCATGTATGCCGTGCATGTATAGGCGTTGCTGTCTTTGATTCCCATGCGCTGCCACTCTTTTTCCATCCGTTTCTGGTTGGAAAAAATCACCTTGAACATCACCCGGTCAGCCAGGCTCATCGGCACATGCGGCTCCACTCCGCGCGGGTCGGTCGTAAAACTCTGTTTCGGCAAAGCTCCGCCGGCTATGAGTTCATCCATCAGGTCAAAGACCGGTCCCCAAGTCATGGATCCGGTACCGATGACCGCATGTCCCATACTGCCGGTGATCTTTACCATACGCTCTGCTCCGAACGCTTCGCCGTACATGACAAGCGTGTTCAGAACCTTGCGCATTGCTTCACCCTGTTCACCTCTCTGAACAGAAAGCAATTCTTCGTTCAGAATCATAAAATGATCACTCCTTATGTATGAAATTATGTTTTGCAATTGTCCTGCACTATCTTCATTATACTTCCTGAATCCGAAAAAAACAGACACCAAAAAGCCCTGCTTGCATGAGCAGGGCCTGGTTATGGATCTTACTGCTGGTCTTCCGGCTTCGCCGGCGGTTCTCCACCTGGGAATCCCTCTCCCGGAGGTTTTTCCGGTGGTTCGCCTCCGCCCGGAAATCCTTCTCCCGGCGGCTTTTCCGGAGGCTCGCCGCCTGGCGGCATACCGTCAGGGCCGCCGCCTTCGGAAGTGACTGTCACTTCGATTGCCTCTCCCCGGGAAGATGTACCTTCCTTGTATGCTTCGCCGTTGACATACAGGGTATGGCCGTTCAGGTCAATAGCATCAGTGTCACAGCTCAGAGCGGTGATATAGGAATCCGCACTCAGTTTCCAGACAGAGTCTTCGCTGAGTTCCACATATACTTCCCCTGCCTGTCCCTCGGGGTTGATGGCACCGTTGAATACCGATTCGTTATTGAGATAACAGTTCAGGGTCGAAACTTCATCGACAAGGATGTTGCCGTTGATCGTCTGCCATGCGGCATTCAATGTCACATGACCGCCGTTGGAACCTTCTCTTCCCCAACCGGCTGCCGCTGCCCGCAGGAAATTTCCTTCCGCATCATGATTGATGATTCCGGCATCCTGCAGCGTGATGGTGGTCATGGTGTTGTTGACAAAGAATATATCGCCGTTTTCATTGGTCAGAGTGCCGCCGTTCATTGTAAAGGATGCTTCTCCCTGAGCGGCATCGCCGGACATCGACTGATAGATCATGACTGCCTGATACCAGTCGGACTTATCGCTGTTCTTGGAATTGTTGTCGGCATACAGTTCGACATTGTTCAGTGTGACCGAATTCTTGCCTTCGACAACCACGCCCTGCGCCGATGTCGAAGTCATCAGGGCATTGTCAACTGTGATGTCGGCAGTCGAGTAAATGACCGGAGAGCCCTTGCCGTCCGTCGTATAGCTTCCGCCGCTGACTTTCACCGTACCGCCGCCGCGGTCAGAACGGATCGCAGCCGAGGAATTGCCGGTCGTGTGAATCGTCAGATTGGATGCGTTCATCGTGCCGCCGCCGGTTGTCATCAGACCGCCGGAACAATTGCCGGAGGTACTGATCACAGAATCTGAAATATTGACTGTCGTTCCGCTTCCGTAACTGAATACAGCATTGGCATGGGTGCCGTTTGTTGTAACGATGATTTCCTTGAGATCCAGCGTTCCGCCATTGGTTGCAAACAGAGCTGCGTTTTCACCGTAGAAATCCGCTTCGTCACCTGACGAATCACCGCTTTTTACGACTTTGATATTCTGATAGGAAACACTCTCACCGTCAGCTGTAACAGCATGCTCACCGTCCGCATTGTTTTCAATGGTTTCATTGACCGTGATATCTTCTTCGCTCAGATATTTCTTTTCCGCTGTTTTTTCTGCAGCTGTTTCTTCCGTCTGTTCCGGTTGTGCGGCAGTCTGTGCACAGCCGGAAGCAGCAACAGCCAGCAATCCGCCGAGAAGAATGGTTAACTGTTTTTTCATAGTCTGCCTCCTGTTGTATGCACTTATCATATAGATGCAATGTGAACTTTGTGTGTACATATCAAAACAATTTTGTGTTTGTTCCTGTATCATTATGAATACAGGAGGATCTGATGATGAAACAGATATTCGCAGAAAACGCGCCGAAAGCAATCGGCCCCTATTCCCATGGCTATATCGCCGGCGGTCTCTTCTTTTCTTCCGGCCAGATTGGAGCATATCCTGATGGCAGACCGATGGCTGACACCATCGAAGCCCAGGCAGAGCAGAGCTGCCGCAATGTCGGTGCTGTTCTGAATGCCGCCGGCACAGACTATGATCATGTAGTCAAGACCACCTGCTTCCTGGCTGATATGAATGATTTCGCGGCGTTCAATAAAGTATACGAAAAGTATTTCACCTCCAAGCCTGCCCGCAGCTGCGTTGCGGTAAAGACACTGCCGGCCGGTGCCATGTGTGAAATCGAAGCAATCGCGGAAATTCCCGAATAAATAAAAAAAAGAATGATTTCTGTCCCGAATAAAGAAGAGATCATTCTTTTCTTATTGTCCGTTGAGAATTTCATTGCCGATGCGGATCATATCTTCCACACTGCAGCGGCGGAAGAATCCGGCGCAGTATTTCCCGTCACCCGTCAGATCGGCAGCGACGATAATTTCCTCTGTTTCATTGACATATCCCAGAGCATTGTGCGGAACATACACGACCGGTCTTGTGCCTTCCTGAGAAAGATCAATCATCTGTAAAGTATTGTCATCATGGATGACAGCCTCACTGCCATTCATTGTGATTTTCAGATAGCCGCCGCTGTAAAGATATCTGTTTTCAAAAGCCAGATTCCAGGACTGGCGGACTGTTCCGTCTTCCCCATACAGGAAAGCTTTCTGATCTTCGCTGATGACAAGCAGATCTGAACCGTTCCAGGCAGCCTGCAGACCGGCTGAAGTCTCATAGTCATACCGTTTCAGAAGCGAGCCGGAAACATCATAGATCATGATTCCATCCCGGCTACAAACTGCCAGACGGCTGCCATCCTGATTCCAGATTCCCTCCGGTGCACTGACGCCGGCTGTTTCCTTCAGCTGGACAAAACTGCCGTTTTCCGTGCTGATCAGCAAGCCACAGTATCCTCCCCTTCCGGAACGCTGAACCGTGTAAAGATATCTGCCGGAAGGATCCGGTACAAGGACGGAAAGATCGTAATCGTTCTGACTGCGGTAAAGCAGACCGGTTTCTGCCACTGTCACTGTCCTGTCGCTTCCCGACAGATCGGTGATATGGATCTTATTGGGATCCTCGTAGGAATGGCTGTAGAGAAGCCCGTTGCTCAGAACAGCCGGCGGATAATGATGATATGTCATCATCAGGAACTGATGGATTTCCTCTTCCGGATCATCACCGCCGTATTTCTGCGCGTACATTTCCAGGATGCCCATATCGGCATTGTATTCCCGTGCCGGCAGGCGGAAGGAACGGACTGTTTTACCGCTCTTTGGATCCGTGATCTCGACATCGATTTCTCCGTTTTGGGAAAGCAGATACGAGACCGGCTGCTGTTCATCGCTCCACCCTGCCAGGATCCTGGTTTTTCCTTCCGCGGATTCACTTGCCGATATTACTTCATGACTGCCGCACTGATAGGCAATCAGTTTCCTGCCGTCACAGACAGTGATTGTTTCCCCGTCAGATATCATCGCTTCCGGAAACGAAGGCATGACTGCATCCTGAGCCAGCTGCAGGTTTTTATCCCAGGCATTTTCGAATACAGAAAGATTGCCCTGACTGAGCAGACACACGCGGAAGTCCATTGCGCCGCTGTTTCCGGTAAAGAGTGCTTTCGTGATTTTGTCAGGATAATTCCTGCGCATCAGACTCTCTCCGTTTTCGTTCCAGGCAGTGACCTCATTGCCGTCGGCCGTTATCATGCGTGCGTGTTTTGCGTCAATTTCCACGACAGCAGCAACAGCACTGCCGGCATCATACTGATGAATGACAGACCCGTCCTGGGGATCGAGAACTGTGAGATGATCTTCAGCCATGCAGACCAGTACGTCCTTGTCATCAATGGAAGTCATGAAGTGCTGAAACGGCAGACTGAGATGCGAATACGGAAGATCGGTGCTCCATACCTCTTCAAGTTCCCTGCTCAGACAGCGCAGATGCAGGGTGTTCTCATAGGTATACAGTGTCTGTTCCTGTTCGGAATAGGTCGTATCACTGTTTGCCGGAGATACGATGACAAGATGCTGCGGATCAATGAAGAAAATATCAGTAATTGAACTGACTACGGTTTCGTCCAAAGTGAAATGACCGCTTTCCTCATCGAAGAAACCAGCCTGCTCATGACCGCTCTCCTGATGACAGATCACCGCCAGTGTGTTTCCGTCCGGAGCCCAGCAGACATCCTTGAAATAACCGCCCAGTTCTTCCGGATACCGGTAGCTGGCATAGGGAGATCCGTCCCGGCGCATGACCTGTACAGCAAACGCATCCGCTGCCGCAATATATTCTCCGTCGTCAGACATATGCATGCGGTTGGCCACCATGAACTGCAGCGGCGTATTCCAGATCTGGTTGCCGGCAAAATCGAAACAGCTGACAGTCCCGTTATGGCAGACATACAGCAGATCCTGATCGTCACACATCAGATCCACAGCAGTATCCCCATCCAGCTGCCATACAGCAGTCTTTTCCTTATTCGCAAGATCCACTGCTGTCACCGTCATTGCTTCATCCAGATAGACAAGTCTGCTTCCGCTGCTGTCAATCACTGCGTCTGTGATGGCAGAAGCTTCTTTAAAGACCGCTGTTTCCTTCAATGTACCCGGCAGTTCATAGATGCCGGCAGCCCTCTGTAGTGCATAGACCGCTTCCGGCGTCACCGGCCGGTCCAGGGTTTCATCCGGCAAAGCTTCCAAGGCATATGCCAGTGCCTGCAGACGGTCATTGCCGTCATAAGCTTCCAGCGACTGTACCGAAAGAGTATTGGATTCCTTGATCAGGGTCTGCAGATAGTGTCTGCGGATCGTGGCATTGGAATAGGACAGATAGGAGACCGCGATTGCCGACAATGCCGCAATCACCGATGTAAGAGCCGTAAGTCTTTTGCGTCGGTACTGTTCCCGGCGCATGATCAGTTCATCATACGTACAGCCGATCAAAGCCGCCAGCAGACGCGGCAGTTCTGTCTTTTCCGCTTCCTTGAACGGTTTGCGGTAATCGCAGGCCAGCGGTTCACAGATCCTCTGTACTGTCACAGAAGAACCGTCTTCCGCTTCTATGGTCTCTTCACAGGAACAAAGCATCTCCGGAAATATTCCCGGCGGCTCACCTTCGGAAAGCACGGTCAGAACATGCGAGCGGTCATGGGTCTTCAGAAATTCTTCAATTTCATGCAGACACCATTTCGATTCGTTATAGGCGTCGGAGCAGATGACAATCAGATACCCGGACGCAGCCAGGGCATCGTCGATTTTTTTGCCCAGATCGCTTCCGATGTCAAATTCCGCCTCATCGCGGAAGATTCTTTTGATTTCCTTGACGCCATAGGCTTTCTGAATCGCAGAAGGTATACGAAAACGCTCCAGACGGTTCTGGATTTCCCGGGCTACAGCGCTGTCGCGCTCATTATGCCGGTAGGATATAAACGCATCGTACTTTACTGCATCCATTGCTGTTTTCCTGTTGCTTTATTTCAGTTTCATTCCTTCTTTGAACGCATCGGCGACAACTTCACCAACGACACGGTATTTATTCATGGCAGAGTCGAACATGACCGGTTCCACCTTTCCGAGGTCAATCTTGCCGTCTGTCAGCACTGATTCATCCGCGCTCATGTTGACTGTTTCGCCGATCAGAAGATAACCTTCCGTATCCGGCTGCAGTTCGACGACGCGGCATTCCAGCGTCAGCGGATATTCGGTAAAGATGGGAGCGTCGACATAGGCACTCTTTACCGCATGGAAACCAGCTTTTTCGATCTTGTTGACATTACGGCCGGATTCGATGCCGAAATAATCGGAAGCCGTGACGGTATCCTTCGTGGCAAACGATACTGTGAATTCCTTTTTCAGTTCCAGATTGTCCGTGGTCTTATGTTTGGAAAGACTGACAATGATCTGGTCGCTGTCCACCTGCCCTGCCCAGGCTGCGTTCATGGCATTCGGAACACCGTTTTCATCATATGTTCCGATGATCACGACCGGCAGCGGAGTTATTATTGTTTTTTTGCCAAAATCTTTTCTCATGTTTATTCTCGCTTTCTGTTTTTATTATTTCATAACTCTCCGTTATTTGTATCCGCGAACTCAGCCTTTATTAATCATTGATGATGCATCTTATCTTTACGCTTGCTAATATAATAGGTATATCAAAAAGGATGGTGGTTGAACATGAAGCGTCTGGTTTGTTTCGGAAGCTGCTGTATTGACTTTTATTCCAATCTTGAGGGCGGAAAACCATTTGTCGGCGGCGGGCCGGTGAATACCGCTGTTTACGCGGCCGAACTGGGAATGCCCGTTTCTCTTCTCAGTTGTGTAGGCAGCGATTCCTACGGGGATCTCGTCATGCGGACACTGCAGGACAGGAAAATTGATCTTTCCCATTTCCGCAGACAGAACGGCAGAACTGCTGTATGTGATGTATCGCTGAATGAAAATGACAGAGTACTCGGCGACTATGACGAAGGCGTCATGCAGGAGTATCGTCTCAGCGAAGATGATATCGCCTTTATCAAAACCCATGACATTGCTTTGACAGATCTTTGGGGACAACAGGAAGAACTGCTGAAAAAACTGAAGCAGGAAGGACTTTTGCTTGCTTTTGACGCTGCCGACAGACCGGAAGATCCGGCGGCTGTCGAAGCGATGAAATACTGCGATCTGTTCTTCTTCTCATGTGAAGAAGACTTTGAAACCATTGTCGGCGAAATGCTGGAGATCCTCCGCCACGGTCCGTCCCTGGTGATCGCCATGTGCAGTTCCAAAGGTTCGGTATGCATGGACAGCAGCGGCATCTGCAAATACCGGATCGTACCGGCCGAAGAAATTGTCGACACACTCGGTGCCGGTGACAGTTATATTGCCGGTTTCCTGAAAGGCTACCTTGCCGGAGAGTCCATTGAAGAGTGCATGCGGATCGGCTCGGAAAACGCCCTGCCGGTTTTGAAATACCATGGTGCTTTTTGCCAGTAGGAAGGAGCGGCAATGACCACAGACAGATCAGGAAACAATGATCCCGCAGAACTGCGGAATTTTAACGAAGAAGAGCTTTTTGCAGGTATCAGCGGTGCCCTGGCACTGCGGCCGAAAATCGAACAAATCGTCGATGAAATATGGAACAGCGGTTTCGACGGCATCTATTTCACCGGCATCGGTGGCACCTATGCCTCAGCCATGCAGGCGGAAGTATATATGCGCGGCCGCTCCGGTCTTCCTGTATATGCGGAGAATGCGGCAGAGTTTATTACTACCGGAAGGAAACGCTTCACTTCCCGTTCGATCGTGATCTGCTCCTCCGTATCCGGTACCACGAAAGAAATGCTCGCCATGGCAGAGAAAGCGCATACGCTAGGCGCAAGAATATTCGCATTTGTGGATACACCGGCAACCCCGCTGGCGGAAACTGCCGACTGGGTCATTTCCTATCCCCAAAACGAACAGCTGAAGTTCTATATGACCTGCAGCTATCTGATGTATCTGAATCACGAATTTGATGACTATTCAGAATACTGCCGGCAGATGGAACAGTATCTTGCCGAAGGACTTGTCAATGTCGAAAAGGAAAGCGATGCCTGGGCCAGAGCATATGCGGAAAAAACAGCCGCAGACCTGAAGCAGAACCCGGATATGCCGCATTATTTCATCGCTTCCGGCAATCAGTACGGTGCCGCCTATTCCTGCGCCATGTGCTACTGGGCGGAACAGCTGTGGATCAAAAGCATCTGTGTTTCAGCCCAGGAATTCTTCCACGGCATGCTGGAAATCATCACCGGCAATGTCCCTGTCACATTGTTTGTCGGCGAAGATGAACAGCGGCCGCTGGCTGAACGGGTCGCCCGTTTCCTGCCCCGCGTTTCTGAAAATTATGTCATTATTGACACCAGGGATTACGCAATGACTGGCATCGATGAAAAATACCGCGGTACGGTCAGCCATCTGATCATGCGCTCCGTCATGAACCGGGTGGATGCCTGGCTCGAATATGAACTGGATCACTCCCGTTCCATAAGACGTTACTACCGCCGGTTTGACTACTGAAAAAGACATGCTGTGTGCATGTCTTACTTCAGATAATCGATTACTTCACTGTAATCCTTCATCGTATGGATCACATTCGGATACTGCCGGTATACTTCCTTCATGCTTTCGGTTTCCAGAGCAATCACATCGGCTCCGATTTTCTGCGCACACTGAATCCCGGAAAGAGAATCCTCGAAGATCAGCACATGATCAGCGCCGATTCTCTTTTTTGCTTCCAGAAACATGTTGACCTTATCGGCATAGGAGCCGTCGTCGTAGACGATCATATCCGGGTCAAGCCAGTTGTCGAGATGGAAGTATTCCACGAAGAATCTGATATTTTCGATAATTGAGGCACTGGCAATGATAAAGGGAATATCATTTTCCTTCAGCCAGTCAAACAGTTCCGGAGCGCCCTTCACCAGGTGCTCACCGCCCGGTGCGTTCCTGAGAAAGTCACGGTAGAGTTCTTCCTTCTTCTTTGAATAGACCTCCGCCTCTTCACGGGTAAGATCCGGTTTCATCTTAAGAATTGCCTCCACATTCGGAACACCGGAAATCTCTTTGTCCATGATTTCCTCCGTAACCTGACGTCCGCACAGTTCCATCGAGATTTCGTTCCATGCCAGGACATGATACTTCGTGTCAAAAAGCAGGGTTCCGTTAAAATCAAAAATCACGCCATCGTATTTCATATTGTCATTTCCTTTTCCTGTATGCATACATAATCTTATCACAGTGAAAAGATTCTCCGGCGGATACTTAAGACCGGTTTCTCTGCTTTTTTTCTCCATTACAAAGGGTTGCGTTGTATGATTACAGACAGAGGAAAATGATGACTGCAAAAACGAAAAAAAGATATATCGCAGGAATGAACGGTTTCAAGGCAATCGCCGCCCTGATGGTCGTCTTATATCATATGAAATTCAGCTGTGCCAAAGGCGGACTTTTAGGGGTCACGATCTTCTTTGCGACATCCGGATTCCTGATCGTCCGCAATCTTCTTGCGGAAGCGGAAAGAACCGGAAGAATCGATTTCCTTGATTTCTGGAAACGGCGCATCAGAAGGCTGATGCCGGCAGTCATCGCTCTCATCACGGTTACCGTGCTTCTTACCGCCATATTCAACCGGGTGCTGTTTACAAAAGCGCTGCCGGATATACCTTCGGCGTTGTTTGGCTACAACAACTGGTGGCAGATTTTCAACAAGGTGTCATATTTCGAAAACGCCGGCGCTCCCTCGCCTTTGACACATTTCTGGTCGCTGGCAATCGAAATGCAGTTCTATCTGATTATTTCCCTGCTGTTTGTACTGATTGCCGCGAAGAAAAACAGAAGGCAGCTCCTGACTCTGATTTTCGCAATGCTTTCTGTTATATCCGTGATTCTTATGTGGGGCCTGTTTGATCCTTCTGCCGATCCAAGCCGTGTCTATTACGGGACCGACACAAGGATCTTCTCGCTGCTTGCCGGCGGTCTGGCCGCGTTGTTTGAACCGCAGCTGAGAAAAAGAACCGGCATTATTTCGGAAATTGCCGGAATCGCATCGGTCATTGCACTGCTGGCCATGTCAGCCCTGATCAGCGGCTACAGCAGTTTCATGTACAGAGGCGGTCAGATCATTGCCACACTGCTGGCAGTAATTGTCATATGGGCACTTCTGAAACGGAACGGTATCCTGTCCCGGACACTCAGCCTGCCGCCGCTGCGGATCCTTGGTGAGTATTCGTTTGGTATCTACCTATGGCATTATCCGGTGATTCTCCTGCTTTCCGGCGGTCAGAAAGCCGGATTGCTGATTGTTATCTGCGAATTCCTGCTGACTGCCCTGCTCTGTGTTCTTTCGCATTTCTTTGTCGAAGTGCCATACAGCACGGGCGTGGTGTCAAAGAGCATCCGGATTCTTCTTTCCGAACCGGAAACCGAAAAACAAAGACTCCGGAAGGAAAAAGTCAGAACTGTAAACGCACCGATTATTGTCGGCCAGATGGCACTGGTTGTCTGTGCTCTGTTATGTGCCGCCTTTGTTCCTAAGGAGAATGCACTGGCAAACAAGGACGAGCTTGAAAGACAGGCCGAACAGGCAGCTCAGATCAAAGATGAAAAAATGAAGGAACGTCAGGAAACAGAAGCCGAACCGGAAGAAGTTCCTGCTGAAGAACCGGAAGAAACACCTGAGGAAACACCTGCTGAACCGCCGGCAAAAAGAACCGATGAAGAAATCTGCAATGATATCGACATACTGATGATTGGTGATTCGGTATCTCTGGGAGCGACGAATTCTTTCTACGAAGTTTTCCCGAACAGTATCCTGGATGCCGAAGTCAACCGCTATTCGACGGAAAGCTACAGCATCTTTGGAACATATCAGAGCGAAAACGGATGGGACGGCGATGCGGTGATCTTCTCGCTTGGCGCCAACGGTCCGCTATATGACTCGCTTGAAACCATGCGTGACATGGTTCCGGCTGATACGCCGCTGTTCCTGATGACGGCCCGGGCACCGCATACCGAATGGGCGGAAAGCAACAATCAGGAAATGAAGGATTTCGCAGCTGCCAATGCCAACACCTATATCATCGACTGGTATGCCGCTTCGGAAGGACATGACGAGTATTTCGCTGAAGACGGCACACATCTGAACTACTCCGGTGCTGAAGGATATGCCGCATGTATCCGGGAAGCGATACTGGAAGTATTCCGTGAATCTGACTGAATGACTGGAGACATCTTATGAATATACCATTTGACATTACCGGCATAAAGATCCGGACCGGCCGGCTTCTGCTGAGGCCATGGCAGGCAGAGGATCTTGATGACCTGTACGAATATGCAAGTGTGGATGGTGTCGGACAGATGGCTGGCTGGAAACCGCACAGTTCAAAAGAGGAATCTGCTGAAATCCTGAAGATGTTCATTGCCGGAAAAAAGACATTCGCCCTGGAATATCAGGGAAAAGTCATCGGTTCGCTGGGCATAGAACAATATGATGAAAAACAGGCTGCGGAACTGAACGAGCTTAAAGGCCGCGAGATCGGTTATGTACTGGCAAAAGATTACTGGGGAAGAGGACTGATGCCGGAAGCAGTGAAAGCTGTCATCGACTGGATGTTCGAACATACGGATATCGATTTCCTCACCTGCGGCTATTTCGTCCACAACAGACAGTCAAAACGCGTACAGGAAAAATGCGGCTTTCACTTTCTGAAATATATCGAATTTGAGACAATTCTGGGCACAACAGAAAAAACCAGTCTGAACATCCTTTACAGGAGTGACTGGCAGAAAACAAAAGGGACTGAGTGAATCAGCCCCTTTTTGTATGCTGTTTACTTTTTGTTCCCGTTCAGCAGGATCCTGATGCCGCGCTTTGCAGCATACGGCAGGATTGCCTTGAGCTTGCCGTTTTCCGCAGTATACATGCGGGAAGCTTCAGGAACATCCCTGGTGAGATGAATCGCGTCGAATTCGCATCTTGTCGTGCAGAGACCGCAGCCGATGCATCTGTTGGTGTCGACAACAGTGGCACCGCACTTCAGACATCTGGCGGCTTCGGCCTTGACCTGTTCCTCGGTCAGCGGCAGACGCAGATCTTCGAATGTCTTCGCGGGATCACCCGGCTTCATGCCCGGAACCTGACGCTTGGCATTGTCATAACCTTCCGCCAGAATGTCATCGCGGTCGAATTCGATGAATTCACGCAGATCGCGGCCGACAGTCATCGACTGACCCGGATGGACGAAACGCTTGACGGAATCGGCGAGTGCCTTGCCGTTGGCAATCGCATCAATGGCGAACTTCGCGCCATGACGGATATCACCACCGACGAAGATATCCGGTTCCGCTGTCTGCAGGGAGACAGGATCGGATTCGGCTGTACCGTTGCCTCTGACAACAACTTTCGTACCCTTGAGCAGATCGCCCCAGACAGCAGCCTGGCCGATCGAGAGAAGTACATTCTCACACGGTACGGTCTTGGTTTCGTTTTCATCATAGAGCGGACTGAAACGTCCTTCCTTGTCATAGACCTGGGTGCACTGCTTCATGACGATAGCAGTGATCTTTCCGTTTTCAGCAACGACTTCCTTCGGACCCCAGCAGTTCTTGATGACGACACCTTCAGCTTTTGCTTCAGCGATTTCATCAGCTGCTGCCGGCATCTGGTCCGGACTTTCAAGACAGTACATCTCAACTTCGGAAGAACCTGCACGCAGAGCAGTTCTTGCGACATCGATGGCAACATTGCCGCCGCCGATTACGACTGTCTTGCCTTTCAGAACAGCGCCGTCCTTGCTGTTGACTCTTCTCAGGAAATCGACACCTGTTTCCGCCAGTTCCTCGTTCGGGATGCCGGCCTTGCGTCCGGCCTGCATGCCGATGGCAACATAGAATGCTTTATATCCCTGCTCGCGCAGTTCCTGGATTGTGATATCCTTGCCGATTTCGACACCGCATCTGATTTCGGCGCCCATGGCTCTGATCACATCGATTTCCGCTTTGATGACATCCTTTTCCAGACGGAAGTTCGGAATGCCGTACTGCAGCATGCCGCCCGGTTCCTGTTCCTTTTCGAAGACAGTGACAGGATAGCCGTTGATGCGCAGATAGTAGGCTGCCGAGAGACCGGCCGGACCGGCACCGATGACAGCGACCTTGTATTCGTCGCCCCACTGTTCGCCGATGTCGTTCATGCATTCGGGGATATAGCGTGTTTCTTCGTTCAGCTCCTGGGCAGCGATGAACTTCTTGATTTCATCGATGGCGACAGGCTGGTCGATCGTGCCTCTGGTACATCTGTCTTCGCAGCGGCGGTTGCAGATCGCACCGCAGACTGCCGGGAACGGGTTGTCCTGTTTGATCAGTTTCAGGGCATCCATGAAACGGCCGTCAGCAGCCATCTTGACATATCCCTGTACGGCAAGGTGAGCCGGGCAGGCTGTCTTACACGGTGCAGTACCAGTTTCATAGCAATTGATCTTGGCGTCTTCGCGGTAGTTCTTGTTCCACTTGTCATGACCCCACTTCACCGCATCCGGCAGAAGAGCCTTCGGATAGACGGTAGAACTGCCGTCCTTATGGCAGAGCTTCTGGCCGAGCTTGGCAGCACCGACCGGGCAGACTTCCACGCACTTGCCGCATGCGACACACTTCATCATGTCGACATGGGCACGGTATGCGGAAGCGGACATGTTCGGAGTATTGAACAGCTGCGATGTACGGATGGCGTTGCAGGAACCGGCAGAGCAGTTGCAGATGCCGACGATCTTGTCTTCGCCGTCCAGGTTCGTGATCTGATGGACAAAGCCCTTCTTCTCGGAGATTTCGAGAATTTCCATGACTTCTTCATAGGTGCAGTAGCGGGCATCTTTGTGCGTCTCAACCAGGAATTCCGCCATGTCGCCGACTGCCAGGCACTGGTACATGGCGATATCACCGTTGCCTTCACCGCGCATTGCCTGCTGACGGCGGCAGGAACAGATGTCCACACAGAACTTGTCATACTTCTTCAGCCAGTGCGACAGATGTTCGACACTGACAGATTTGTTCTCATGCTCGATTGCCTTTTCCACCGGAATGACATGCATGCCCAGGCCGCCGCCTCCGGGCGGAACCATGTGGGCAACCTTGCCTACCGGTACGGATGACATGTGATTGAACAGGGTCGCGATTTCCGGAACTCTGTCCAGAAGTTTGGAATTCATCATCATGTATTCGCCGGAACCGACAACGAATTTCGGAATGAAATACTGACGGTGATGGTCTTCATTCTCACGGTCGAATTCAAGAATACCGATCTGGCAGAGATTGTCACAGAACTTCTGGGCATCTTCGACAGAAATCCTGTTCATTTCCGCCAGTTCCTCGACTGCGTACTTGTTGACTCTCTTCTTCTTGAACGACAGCATGAAACGGACTTCATCCTTTGTCATGAGCTTATCCAGAGCCCATACTTCCGGATCATTCGGTGTCAGTTTCTTGGGACTTCCCTTATCGATGTCATCGGTAATCAGAGCACCGAGTTCTTTTAAAAGCTCCAGTTTTTCAGGATCGTCAACCTGATAATCTGTCGGCAGAAAATCATTCTCGTTGAACATATAATCCTGATATTGCTTAGGTATCATTATTGTTTCCTCCACACACTTTCCTATCATCATTGTATCATCATGTCCTGTTCAAAAACTGTTAAAAAAAATGGAAAAGCCACACTATTCGCTGTATTTATATAACTTTTTCCAGTTCAAAGCAACAACCCTCCCCCGGGGTTAAGCGGAATGGCATGTTTTCCGGTCAAAATGAAAAAGCCGGCCGCCAACGGTCAGCTCTGTGTTTCTGTTTTCTCTGCTGCTTCAATGACATGTTTCACCAGCAGCGATGTCGTGACTGCACCGACCCCGCCGGGTACCGGTGTGATTGCCTTGACGACCGGTTCGACTTCCTCGAACAGGCAGTCGCCGCAGACTTTCTGTTTTTCGTTGCTCCAGGTGATTCCGACATCGATGACTGTCTGCCCCGGGCTGAAGAAAGAACTGTCAAGGATTTCGATACGGCCCATGCAGGAAATGACAATGTCCGCCTTCCTGGTGATTTCCGCCATGTTCTGGGTACGTGTGTGGCAGATCGTAACGGTAGCATTCTTTGCCATCAGCATCATGGCCAGCGGTCTTCCCACTACCAGGGAACGGCCGATAATGACAGCGTTTTTGCCGGTGATATCGATGCCATAGTATTCCAGAATGGCGATTGCCGCTTCTGCAGTACATGGAGCGAAGCCCCTGCCGTTGCCGGTAAAGACACCTGCCAGTGAACCGTCCGAACATCCGTCGATATCCTTTTCCGGTGCAATCGCGTTTCTTGCCTTCTCATTGTCCAGGTATTTCGGCAGCGGCCGGAACATCAGAATTCCATGCACGGAAGGATCATGATTCAGATCATCGATTGTCTGATAGAACTCTTCCTGGGAAACATCTTCCGGCAGTACGACATTCTTCACTTCCACACCGGCAGCAGAACAGCGCTTCATCGCGCCTTTTTCATAGGAAATATCATCGCCCTTTTCCCCAACTCTCAGAATTGCCAGTACCGGTATGATTCCTTTTTCTTTCAGTGCTGCGGCTTTCTGTGCTGATTTCGCATTGAGGGCAGCAGCAACATCCTTGCCTTTCAACAGTTTTGCCATTACAGTCTCTCCCTTACCGCTTCATAGCAGCGAAGTGCCCTTGCGGCATATTCTTCCAGCAGCGCTGCTGCTTTTCCTTCCAGGTCTTCGGCAAAGGCAGTATCCTTCATCAGTCTGGTATTGACCCTGACATTCAGGAATGCCCCGTACATCGCGCCGTGTGCCAGCATGACTGATGTACCGGCATCGGAAACCGCAAGCTTCGAACCGATCACAGCCAGTCTTTCGTCCAGTTCCACGACCTTCGTGCAATATTCCAGGATGGCAAAGGGAGGCATGGCAGCTGCATGAAGACAATTCTCCAGCCGTTCGGCATATCCTTCTTCGTTCTTATCCATACCGTATGCTTTCGCCAGCGGGGCAAATGCCTCGGCGTCCTTATTGATACATTCCAGCAGATCCAGCCGCAGTTCCTCCGCCTGTTTCATGATTGTCTGTATTTCTTCTTCATACTGTGCATATCTCTTTTTCCCGGTCGTCAGATTTGTGACCATTTCCGCCAATGAAGCGGCAAGAGCCCCGCACAGAGCACTCACTCCGCCCCCGCCGGGCACCGGTGCCTTGGAAGCAGAGGCAGCCGTGAATTCCTTCAATGTCATATCAAGCATGGCATTCTCCTTATTGTTTTTCATATACATCATATCTTCTTTCCGACATGATTCCGCACAATCATTTTAATGGTTTTCAATATGAAATAATCTGTTTTTTTTCGGATACATACATCTTCTGTCTTCTTCTATCATAGAATCAGATTCCCGGGAAGGAATGAACAAAACCAATACAGGAGGAAAATATCATGGCATTATCACTCGATTCCAAAATCAAAGACATCATGAGATCACCGGAAGGCAAAGCCGTCATGGAAAAATGGGCTCCGGGTTCCACAAAGGATCCGCGTATGAAGCTGGTAGGCGGCCTCACATACCGCAAGCTTCTGAGCTATCCGGAATCTGCCGAAGTAGCAGTTCACGCTGATGAGATCGATGCAGATCTGAGAGCCTGCTCCAAATAATTCCGCAAACGAAAACAGATGCTCACGCACCTGTTTTTTTTACTGCATACGCAGAATTTCCTCGATATCGACTGCCTTCAGCAGCATCTCCAGCTGCAGTCTCTGATCGGCATCACCCAGATCGATTTTCAGTTCCCTCTCGATCCTGCTGATCCGGTCGATCAAAGTGGAGCGGTGAATATACAGACGCTGGGCGGCAGCGGTATAGGACAGGTTTTCCTCCAGGAATACCTTCAGGGTTTCCAGATAGGAGACGCCGGAACTGCGGTCATGTTCGAATATCTTTTTCAGTCCGGTCGGAAAATATGCCTCAGCCGGCAGCCCGCCGAGGGAATTGATAATCATTTCCGTCAAGGCATAGCTGGCAAAATAGAACAGGTGGCCGCTCGGGCTCATGATCCTGCCGTTCTCGAGAGCGGATCTTGCCTGCATGTAATGAATACGGATGTCGAACAGATCGTCAAATTCATTGGAAATGCCGACATTCATACGCATGCGGCTGATGAAATCGTTCAGATTGTGATTCAGATTCGCTTTATAGTCTTTCCGTTTCGGATCCATCAGCGGTGCGACAGCGATAAACCCGGTGATTGCCTGATCATTGCGGAAGGCAAAGGACCCGGCAAAAACCTCCTCAAAACTGTCGCAGATATAGGATGCCGGCAGCGGTGACTGGCCATGACGGTATTCCAGCATCACGCAGACATACGTGTTTTTGCGGTTCATTGCATTCAGCACCAGTCTCTGGGCATGGGAAAGCGGCATCTCTTCCACCAGTGTCTGCATGACTCTTTTCAGTGATGACTGTTCGTCGTTGATGACAGATGGATTCCTGGCAATCGCCAGTTCCAGCATCGATGCCAGATATTCCGCGAGCGGAGCCTCCCGGCCAGTATCCCTGCTTTCCTGTTCGATATACAGACAGCCTTCATATTCATTGTTCCGGTTGAACAGATTGACACAGAGGACCTTATGGTCTGCCGAATCAATGAAGATTGCTCCTTTTTTCTCGGTCATCAGGTCGTAGGAGGAAAGGAACGTATCGATTGCCTGCGGATCAAGCGATCCGTTTTCACTGATCGTTTTTTCCTGTTCCGCATCAGCTGCGATAAAGCGGAAGGACTGATCGAGGAGATTGACCGGATTCTGAAAAACAGGTCCCGAATCCGCCAGCATCTGATGTATGCCGGCATCATTGAACAAATCCTGATAGAGCTTCTGTTCCCACTCTTCATAATAGTCAAAGACCTTCTGCAGATACTGATAGACCTTGAAAAAGTCCGCTTTGTTGCGGATGACGATCAGACACAGCCGGTTCCGGTAATTCTTCAGATTGATGTGTTCACCGATGCATACCAGTACCGCACCTTCCTGAATGCCGGACCGCTGGGGAAGATGGTCGGCAGTCGCCAGATACAGATGATCCGCCAGGAAAGTCCTTTCATCTTCCATGTAGAATTCCGGACGTCCCAGTACCAGCGCTTCTTTTTTCGGGCCGGATATTTCCGCTTTGTATTTCTTTTTCAGTTCATGATAAATGATATCCGCGTTCAGCTTCATGGTGTGTTTCCCTGCAACCAAATTATACAGTAGGAAAGATATTTGGTACCCGTCATTTTGTAGGTATTTCATTGCTTTCCCAGCCTACGTTCTGCCGGCAGTTTCAAAGTGCTTTTTCCGCTTTGGAAAAGAAGAAGGAAAACGGAATGTCAAAGCCGCTTCCAAAACCCGGCAAAACAGTCTGTAAAACAGACGGAAATCCCTTTGTTTTCAGCATTTTTCCGATATTGTTCATTTTCTAAAATTAAGGATGTATTCAATCCCGGGGATACACCTTTCGCAAGCAATCAGGAGGAATATATTTTTATGGCTTTTACACCAGATGATAAAAAAATGCTCGAAGGCTATATTCAGAAGGCCCGTCCATTTGAGGAGATGTTCTCTGTCAAAGGAAAAACCGCGCTGGTGACAGGCGGAACTTCCGGCCTTGGCTTCGATATTGCCCTGCGGCTTCTGCAGGGCGGGGCCAAAGTTGTTGTCGCATCCAACTCCCGCATCGAAGAGGAGGCAGCCATGCCGCTGTTTGCCGGCCAGGGATTTGCCGACAATGTCCGCTTCTGCTTCACCGATGTCCGCAACGAAGACGAAGTCAAAGCGCTGGTCGATTTCACAGCCGAGACATTTGGCTCACTTGACATCTTTGTCAACAGCGCCGCGATCTGGAACTACGCGAAGATCTATGATCTGCCGCGTCAGGATCTGGAACTGATCTTTGAGACGAATGTCTACGGTGCCTTCTTCGGCGTCAAATACGTAAGCAAATATATGAAAGAACACGGTATCGAAGGCAAAATCGTACTGATTTCCTCAAACAGCCCGATCGTACCGTATCCGGTATTCGGCGGCTATCCTCATTACGCTTCCAGTAAAGCGGCTGTCATGGGTCTGGTGACCGAAGCAGCCAAGGAACTCAAGCGCTACGGCATCATGGTCAATTCTGTCGCACCGGGTGGTATGGTCACACCGGGTGCTGCCGGCAATCTCGCCAGTGAATTCATTACCGAAGAACAGCAGGACGAATTCTATGACGAATTGATGGTATGGTCAGTCGATGGTCAGCTGCCGGTCGACCAGGTCGGTATCATTGCCTATTCCCTGTGCACACCGATGGGCGACGGCATTACCGGTGAAACCATCGTCGTTGACGGCGGCGCTTCCCATAATATCGTCAGATACCAGCCTGCCATCGACGCCTATCCGGAAGAGGAATAAAGGAGATCAGAAAATGACGAAGAAAATTGACGGAAGAATTCCTGCCGATTCAGGAAATGAAGCCGGCTTTACCCAATACAATGCCGTGCAGTCCCCATGGAACAAACTGATGTCATACCAGGACGCTCTGCACTATGCTTCCCGCTTTGAAGCAGTGCTCAGTGCCGCGGTTGCCCAGGCTTACCGCATCATCATTCCCGACTATGCCACCCGTGCTTCCGAGATGTGCAAGGAAGCCTATGGCAGACTGTATTATACCGGCATCAACTATCCCGGTGACGACGGTTTCGGTATTCACCCCTTCATGTGCGGTTCCTATCCGGGCGCGCTGATCGGTGACAAGGGCGATGACGCCCTGCTGATGTGCGGCCGCTGCCAGGATTTCGGCACCTACCGCTGTGAAAAGGAACTGGATGTCTGTGACTGGGACATCTGCGGATCCGAACTGTGCCGGGCAACGACGATGTCACTGCAGGGACAGGCGGACGCGACGGAGACCAGACACAGAAAAGGTCACAAGCTCGACTACCTGATGGTTGAAGCCAAAGGCTGCGGTGACAGACACTGCCGCATCATCGCCGAAAGCAGGGAGAAGTATCCGGCACCTGAACATGAACTCTGGGAATCCTTCGGCCCGGCTGTCTCCGACGATTACAAGAAGTACACCGAGGAAGAAGACTGTGTGGAAGAATCCATGATGTTCCGCGAGGAATGTGATTATCATTTCGTCAACGGCACCAATACGGAAACGGACTCCTCCAACCAGATGGTCAACCTTTCCACCGCCGCTTCCCTGTACCTTCTGCCGGCCATCGACAATGCCGTAAAACTCGGCTATACAACCGCCGAGAATGCCGAATGGATCAAAAAGTGCGTTCTCGAAGCAGCCGGCAAGGCGATGTTCGGTGAACGTTATGCCATCAGGGCATGCCGTGAATGGCTCGGTGTTCCGAATACGATCGGCGAAGACGGAAGACTGCTGGGCGGCGTCATTGAAATGCTGTTGCAGTCACTGGTCTGCCATTATGAAATCGAAGCTTTCAACAAAGACGAAGTCATCTATGTGATCAACCGCGGCGACTTGGCCATTACCGGCACCCAGTCTGTCTGCGAAGCGCATCTGTATATGTGGCAGGGTATGGTCAAAACCCTCGTCAACGCCCAGTGGTCGGTCTGGGAAGAAGATTCTCCGAAGGGGAAAATGAGAATCAAGATTGCCAAGAAGATCGACAAATTCATGTAAGGAGGCCTTACCGTGTATAAGAACATATTCAAAGACGACGAATGGAAACGTGCTGAACACATGGCAGTCCGCGAAACAGTCGGTTATTATCTGTTCACCCATCAGCTGATGGAAGTCACCGGGCCGGATGCCTGCCGTTTTCTCGACTATATTTATCCCAACAGGATCTCCACTCTGAAAGTGGGACGCGACCGTTACACGACAATGCTCAACGAAGAAGGCGAAATCATCGATGACGTCGTCATCATGCGCCTGGAAGAAGAGAAGTACTGGGTATCCACCCTTTACGGCACGAAGTGCGACGACTGGTTCTATTTCCACTCCGACGGCTATGACATCGACACATCGGAAATCACCGAAGACTGGCATATGTTCTCTGTCCAGGGTCCGAAATCCAAAGATGTCCTGAACGAAATCGCAGAAGGCGGTGTCGAAGAGCTGAAGTTCTTCCAGCATAAAAACGACGTGATTGCCGGCCATGAAGTGCTGATCAACCGCGGCGGCTTTACGGGTGAGAAATTCGGTTATGAAGTCTACTGTCAGGCGGATGATGCTGACGATGTCCAGGATGTCATCGACGCAGCTGTCAAGGCGGCCGGCGGAAAGGAAGTCACCGAATTCCAGGTCTTCGCGTGGACACTGCCGACCGAAGCCGGTTTCTATTACATGCGCGACCTGAACCACACCAATCCGTTTGAAGTCGGTCTGGAGAAAAACATCGACTGGGACAAGGACTTCATCGGCAAGGACGCTCTTCTGAAAGTCCGGGAAAACGGACCGGAAAGAGAAATGGTCGGTTTTGAAGTCTGCGACGAAAACCAGAACTTCTATATTCAGGCCAAGCAGTACGGCGGTCCGGGTGAGGCAGTCTATGTTGACGGCGAGGAAGTCGGACGTGTTTCCAAACTTGTCTACTCCTATGTCAAAAACGTCAACAACGGCTATATTCTCGCAAAAAAAGACACATTGCATATCGGTGATCATCTGAAGATCCACGGATATGAGTGTGTCATTACCGAAAAGAACTGGCTGCAGTAAAACCACTGAAACCATTTGAGGCCACACAATTGTGTGACCTCTTTTTCTATACGATTTCCTTCAGCGGTGCCAGGAAAATGCTTTCCTTTTCACATTGTTCACGGATACGGCGGATGAATTCCAGCGCGCTTTCCCCGTCTCCATGGACACATACGGAGTCTGCCCTGACATCGATGTCACAGCCGGTGATGGCTGTCACTTTACCCTCTTTGATCATCCGGATTACTCTTGTCAGAGCATCATCAGGATCGGTGATCATAGAGCCCGGTTTGGATCTTGCGACCAGAGTTCCGTCTTCTTCATAGGCACGGTCGGCAAATACTTCCGCGGCTGCCCGCAGTCCCATTCTTCTGGCGGTCTGATACAGCTGGCCGCTTTCCTGTGCAAGTATAATCAGTTCCGGATCGTATGCCTTAACAGCCGAGCAGATTGCTTCTGCCATCTTGCTGTCCCTGGCAGCCATGTTGTACATCGCACCATGCGGTTTGACGTGAGCAAGTCTCAGGCCTTCGGCTTTGACAAACGCATCGAGCGCACCCAGCTGATACAGCACACAAGCCTGCAGTTCTTCATAGGAAAGATTCATGTTTCTTCTGCCGAATCCCTGCAGATCATCAAATCCCGGATGGGCACCGACAGATACGCCTGCCTGTCCGGCAAGCTGTATTGTCTTTTTCATCACCAGCGGATCGCCGGCATGAAAGCCGCAGGCCGCGTTGATCGATGTTACTAACGGTACCACCTGTTCATCACAGCCAATGGTATATCTTCCAAAACTCTCACCAAGATCACTGTTCAGATCGATTTTCATTTTTTCACTCCTCTGTTTCTGGCAAACCAGGCAGCCAGCCCGGTCCGTGCGAATTCTTTCTTTTTCGCTTCAAGATACTCATCCATTTCCTGTCTGGCCTGATAAGCCGCTTCCGGTGTGACCTTAAAAAACCTGACTTTGTCATTTCCCTTCAGCTGTGACACCCGGGAAAGATCGGCGCCGATCACGACCGCGATCAGCGGATATCCACCGGTTGTCGCATGATCCTTCAGCATCAGGATCGGCTGTTTCGGTGTCACCTGCACAGCTCCGGTCACGATGCCGGCGGAAAGAATGTCATTGCCGGTTCTTGTTTCAATCTTCCTGCCGTCCATTCTCAAGCCCATTTTATCGGAACGCGGTGATACGGTATAGACATTGCGGTAGAAAGTCTGCAGTCCGTCTTCTGTGAATGCTTCTTCGTTTGGACCTTCGATGACCCGCAGCTTCACAGTTTCTTCCTTAGGGGCATATGGCGGGAAATATCTGATTTCCTCATTTGCCAGGTTCCTGCGCGGATTCACCAGTTCCAGCCTGTCATTGATCAGCAGTTTCCTGCCGCCCAGTGGACCGATACCGCTTTTCAGATCAGTCGCATAACTGCCATATACCGGTTTTTCCGCAAAATCAGCCGCAAAAGCAATGACGCAGCTGGTATAAGAAGCCGAGCAGCCGATTTTCAGAATATCCCCTGCCTGTGAACGGTACAGGGTATTGATCCTGATCGGTTCATTGTTCAGCGTGACATTGAATGTGCCGCCGCAGACCGCGAAATACACAGCATCGGAGAATTCCAGCACCGGTCCGATACCGATGCATTCGATGACCGGATGGTCTTCCTCGTTCCCAACCAGGATATTGGCAATCCGCATTGCCAGCGGATCCATGACTCCCGAAGCCGGTATACCCTGGCCGAGATGTCCGTATCTGCCTTTGTCCTGTATTGTCGTGCGGGCGCCCGGCTGTTTTACGGTTATATACATAACTTGCCTCCCGCCTCTTCGATTTCCCTGAATTCCTCTTCGCTGATTGACCGGAAGCGGATCATATCGCCGCTGTGCAGCAGTACCGGATCATCAGCACCGGCATCATACAGTTTCACCGGTGTCAGGCCGAGAATATGCCATCCGCCGGGAGATGACAGCGGATAGACGCCGGTCTGGGCACCGCCGATTCCCACCGATCCGGCTGGAATGCTTGTCCGCGGTTCCTTACGGCGCGGGGTGTGCAGCCTTTCATCGAGATTGCCAAGATACGGAAAGCCCGGCAGAAAGCCCATCATGTAAACCGGATATTCATTGCCGGTATGAATACGGATCACTTCTTCAATGCTCAATCCGGCATGCCTGGCAACATGTTCAAGATCCTCCGGAAACGGTTTTCCGTAAAGGACCGGAATATCTATATGCCGGGAAGCGGAAGCAGTTTTCCTGTCTGCTTTTTCCGCCAGCACTTCAATTTTCTGTTTCAGCATTTCATACGAAAAAACCGCCGGGTCGAATTTCACCAGCAAAGCCGCATAGGAAGGTATCAGGTCAATGATTCCCTTCAGATGCGCATTCTGTATTTTCTCTGTCATCTGCCGCACTTCCTGCAGGACAACCGGATCGATCTTCTGTTCGAACTGAATCATCAATGCCGCATCCCCGCACGGTTTGATCACATATTTCCGCATACCCGTATTGTAAACGATTTTCCTTCTTCTGTAGACAGCCTTGCATAATGAAAAGACTGTACGTGTACAGTCTTAACAAATGGATTACTACATCAGATCCTGCAGTCCGTCATACAGAGCCCGGAAGGCTTTTTCATACTGCGGGGCGCTGATACCGATGATGACGTTCATTTCACTGAAACCGGCATCAATCATCCGCACATGGATTCCTTCTTCAGCCAGAATGGCAAACATCCTTGAGGCAAAGCCGACATTCTGCCAGAGACCTTCGCCGACAACCGCGATCAGGGCGATGCCGTCTTCAATTATGATTCTGTCAGGATTCAGTTCACGGTCGATCTCCGAGATGATCTGATTGCGGCAGTGTTCCAGAGCCGCTGTTTCGACGATTACCGACATTGAGTCGATCGATGTCGGAGTGTGTTCGTACGGTACGCCGTTGCGGGCGATGATGTTCATGACCCGGGCGCCGAAACCGACTTCGGCATTCATCATGGCTTTCTCGATGAACAGATCGGAGAGTCCCTTCTTGCCGGCAATACCGGTAATGGTATGTGCCCGTGCTTCCTTCGGCAGCACCGGAACGATCCTTGTTCCGGCTGCGGAAGGATCCATTGTATTCCGGATCTCAATCGGTATGCCGGCGGCACGGATCGGAAAAACAGCTTCCTCGTGCAGCACCGAAGCACCCATATAGGACATTTCCCGCAGTTCCCGGTAACTGATCCAGTCCACTTTGCGGGGATTGTCCACGATTCTCGGATCGGCGCTCATGATACCGGAGACATCCGTCCAGTTCTCATACAGACTTGCCTTGACGCTTCTTGCGATGACGGCACCGCTGACATCCGAACCGCCGCGTGAGAAGACTGTGATTTTTCCGTCTTCATCTTTTCCGTAGAAGCCGGGAATGACAGCGCGCTCCATGTCCTTCAGAACCTTTCCGGCCAGAGGATATGTCACTTCCTCATCCAGGCGGTGATTGCGGAACCGGATCAGCAGTCCGGCATCAACGAACGGCCAGTCAAGATATCTGGCAATGATCCTGGCATTGAGATATTCGCCGCGGCTGGCAAGATAATCCGCGGTTTCATACTGTACCATTTCCTTTTCGATGATATCGATTTCCTTATCAAGATCAAAAGAGACATTCAGTTCCTCAATAATCTGTGAAAAATGATCTTTGACTTCCTGCAGTGGCAGACGGTAATCACCGCCTTCCCGCAGGGCACGATGAACCTGATACAGCAGATCAGTCACCTTGGTGTCTTCCTTGAAACGCTTGCCCGGGGCGGAAACGACCATGAATCTGCGCTCCGGATTGTTTTTTACAATATTGACTGCATGGCGGATGGCTTCAGCACTTGCCAGTGATGTTCCGCCGAATTTTACAACGATCATAATATCTTCCTTGCCGGGAATCATCCCGTTTCGCATACAACGTTACCATTTTACATAAATCCGCAGGTTGTTTCAGTTGAAATACATCAACGCAGATGATATTATACCTCACAAAGATAGAGGCGCGGAAACGACGAAGACAGACAGAGCCGGCAGGCGTCTGATGTCTGTTGCAAGCAATTCCGCCGAACTGCTGAACGGGGCACCGGCCGGCGGTGGGCTGCGGGAGAATATCCCCCAGACTGTCTACAAAAGTAGGAGTGCTATCTGTAGGTGATTTACATATGCCGGCAGAATGCACTGCCGGCATTTTATATTAAGGAGGATCGTCTATGTCAGAAATCAGCGGAATGAATGTGCAGGAACTCGTCAGTCAGTTTGGCACACCGTTATTTGTCTACGACGAAAGCGCCCTGCGTCAGAAACTGCATGATTTTACAACCTGTTTCCAAAGTCAGATATTTGCCACCCGTGTCGTCTATGCCTCCAAGGCTTTCAACTGCAAGGCCATGATCGATCTGATCGGAGAATATGGATGCGGTCTTGATGTCGTATCCGGCGGCGAACTGTATACCGCCCTCAAAACCGGTTTTGATCCGTCCCTGATCTGGTTCCACGGCAACAACAAGACACCGGCGGAAATACAGATGGCTCTGGATGCAAAGGTCGGAACATTCGTCATCGACAATGAGATGGAAGCGGAAGAAGTGCTGGAACAAATCAAGGAAAAGGAAACGGAAATCGATGTCCTGTTCAGAGTCAATCCCGGTATCGAAGCCCACACCCATCAGTACGTTGTCACTGGTCATGTCGACAGCAAATTCGGTTTCTCCCTGCTGGAAAAAGACGTGATCTTCGACACCGCAAAGAAACTGCAGGCATCCGGAAAAATCCATGTCAGAGGCATTCATGCCCACATCGGTTCGCAGATCTTCGACAAGCAGGCCTATGTCGAACTGGTCCGCAAGATGTTCGCTTTTGCGAAGGAACTGCACGACAAAGGCTTCGACGTAACAGATATCAATCTCGGCGGCGGTTTCGGTGCATATTACACATCGGAAGATCATCCGGTTCCCGTAAAGGAAGTATGTGACACGATCCTGCGGACATGTGAGGAAGAAAACAGCAGAACCGGCGGTTTCATCAGACAGATTCTGATCGAGCCCGGCCGCAGCATCGTCGCCGAAGCAGGTTATACCCTGTATACGGTCGGCTATCTGAAACAGACACCGAATAAAACCTATGCCTTCGTGGACGGCGGCATGAGCGACAACATCCGTCCCGCTCTCTACCAGGCGAAATATGATGCATACATTGCCGGCAAGGAGAATCTTCTCTCTGAAATAAATTACACGATTGCCGGAAAATGCTGTGAATCAGGTGACATCCTGATTGAGAATATCGCCCTTCCCAAAGCGGAGAAAGGTGACATCCTCGTCATGAAGACAACCGGAGCCTATGGCTATTCCATGGCATCCCATTACAACAAGCTTCCTTTCCCTGCTGTTGTCTTTGTCAATGAAGGCAAAGCAAGAACAGTCATCGAAAGAGAATCCTACGAACATATGACAGAACTGGAAAAGCAGGAGGAAAGATCATGATCAAAGGTTCCATCGTCGCACTCATTACCCCGTTCCATGAAGACGGATCAGTCAATTTCGAAAAACTCGGAGAACTTCTCGACTGGCACATTGCCAATCATACCGACGGCATTCTCGTTCTCGGAACGACCGGCGAAAGCACGACCATGACCCACGAGGAAGACGACGCGGTTGTTGAATTCACCCTGAAGAGAGTCGATCACCGTGTACCGGTCATTGCCGGCTCGGGATCCAACGACACCAGAACCATGCTGGAGAAATCGAAGAAGTACGCCGACATGGGAGTCGATGCCCTGCTGGCAATCACCCCGTATTACAACAAGGCAAACGAAGAAGGCATGATCCGTCACTTCACGACGGTTGCCGACGCTGTCAGCGCACCGCTGATTCTCTATAACGTTCCGGGCAGAACCGGATGTTCCCTGAGTGT
>CACYXJ010000008.1 GCA_902778375.1 uncultured Erysipelotrichaceae bacterium | reverse complement strand
CTTCGTCCAGAGTGCTGCAGTATTTTTTGTTGTAGTATTTGTCTCCGCCAACGGAAACCATCACAAGTAAGTCTCTCGGTTTCTTCATCGCCGGATACCGAAAAACTCCATTGGATCACCGCCGTATGAGCTTTTAAATCTGCTGCCAATCATCTTCACCAGATAGGCATGTTTATCTACGATGTCATCCCTCAGTACCCCACCGAGTCTTGTACTGTAGAGTTGTCTGTAGACGTGTTTAAGGAGATCACCAGCTTCTTCTCTGGGACAGTTGTCAATCGCTTCAACAGCAACAGGATCAGTAATATCCTCAAGCGCATTAGCAATAGCGTTGAAAGCTTTATCCAACTGATCATTCTGCTTTTCGTCCTGACAGTTGAAGTGGCTGCTCAGATAGGTATTCATCATTTTCTGTTTGAAGGTGTCGATATTCACGCGCGCAAGCGCGGTATCTTCTTCCTCTTCAATATTTATTAAGAAAGTATTAGTTAAGACAGTATTTTGTTGTGTATGATTTTCCGCTGGCGGAAAATCGGTATCCCGATTATCCGCATCCCGTTTTTCGGTAAGCGGTGTAGATTCGTCTGTTTCCACCGCGTACCGATTTTTTGCACGCGGTAATTCGCTGTTCTCATCGTTTTCGTGGTCTTTTCCGGTTTTTAGCATACTTTTCTGATTGTTTACCGATGTCTGATTTTCGGTAAGCGGTGAATTATCCAGATCGGCAGCCTCACTTCTGGGCGGGCAGGGAATGTAATACGGGTTGTCTGTCGGATCCTCAAAGATGAGATAGTCCACACTTTCAAATCTCCCTCTCTTGTTTCTGGACTGATCTCTGGCGATGTACCCGTACTTCAGCAAAGTATCGATCCCGCTCCTGACTGAACTCTTTTTGTCATGATGGCAATCAGCCAGGTACCGGATCGAGAACTCCCAATCTTCTGGAAACTTCATCATGTTGCAGTAGATTCCAATGTCCTTGTAGGAAAGTCGGTAGTCATCAAAGATTTCATTTGCAATTTTGGTGAATTTTACAGAGCGTATTTTCTTCACTTTTGTCATCGTTTTTCTCCTTCCTGAACAAACATTTTTGACTGTGAATTATGCGAAAAATTTTTGTGTAAAAACTTCTACAAAAACTTTTTATCTGACCTGTTTTTTGGTAAGGTAGAGACGCAAGAAAGGATGTGGATTTTTCTGAAATCCACTGGAATTCTTGGTTTTTTGCCCATCAAAATTGCTCTTGATAGGCGTTCAAGGGATTGAACGAGCGGAGTTTCCTAGGCTGTAGCTTGTACAATCCTTTTCTTTTGCTTTTACATTTCTTCAACCATTGGCTTACCTGCTGTCTGGTTTGAGATCAGCAGCATACGCTGTTCATCTACCACGCGACGGCCAATCGTATAGAGCAGTTCGTCGATTGGACGACCTACAGCCGTCGCATAGGCGCAGAGAAAGCTTATAGTAGGGTTTTTAGGCTCTCCAAGGGCCTTTGCGAGCTGACTGCGGGAAATACCCATGATCCTGGCGATTCTCTCCTGATTGAACGCAGGATTGTCTTTTGCTTTTCGGAAATTCCAATCTTCCCGGATAACCTCCATAGCGATTTCTGCATAGGATTTACACATGATTTCTCCTCCTTATCCCATTTCCTTAAAATCGACAAATATGTTTGTCGAAATGCGAAAAAACCCGATATTCTAGATGAATATCGGGTTTTTCGCTTGTATGGCGCCTTAAACAGGACTCGAACCTGTGACACCCTGGTTAACAGCCAGGTGCTCTACCGACTGAGCTATTAAGGCAGCAAAGGTATGATAGCACCATCTTTCATTTAATTCAAGATAATAATTGTTTTTACATTTGCTATAATGTGCTTATCAAAGATTCATGGAGGAAAATAATATGTCAGAACGTCCACATGGCAGAAAACGTCATGACTCCGGCAAGGAAGCTGAAGTTCATAGACGCGATGAGGGACTGGGTTCTGGTCCCGTAAATAACAGCCCAAGCGAAAGACCGCAGGCGCCGAGGACAGGAATATCGAGGAACGTCACCAGAGGCGGAGGACTTTCCCTCCTGGCCCTGGCTGCCCTGCTGCTCTTCGGCAACGGTCTTACCGGCGGCAACTCCGCGCCTGCCCAGCCGCAGACGCCGACCCAGCCGCCGGTCCAGCAGACCACCACAAACAACAACACCAGCAGCACCAACAGCAACGGCTATCATTTCGGTACTGCCACCACCAATAACGTCACCTATACGAATGCCACGACACCGGAAGTCAACACGACCGTATCAAGCGGTGCCCGTGACAAGTATACGAAACTGCTCGGTGACGGCAAGGATCAGGTTACCGTCATGGTCTACATGTGCGGCACCGACCTGGAGTCCAACTACGGTATGGGCACAGCCGACCTGAACGAAATGGCATATGCTGCCCATTCCGACAACGTCAATATCATTGTCGAAACCGGCGGCACAAAGAGATGGAAAAACTCGGTCATCTCGCCCAACAGCAACCAGATCTGGCGTGTCTCTGACCGTTCCATCCAGAAACTGGAAGGCAACTTCGGCCGCAAGGCAATGACGGATGCCAATACCCTGGCGGAATTCATTCAGTACAGCGCCAAGAACTTCCCGGCTAACCGCTATATCCTGATTATGTGGGATCACGGCGGCGGTTCCTATGCCGGTTACGGATATGATGAACTGTATCCCAACGGTTCCATGACCGTCGACAAGATCGCTGCCGGTCTGAAAGCAGGCGGCGTCAAGTTTGACATTATCGGCTTCGATGCCTGCCTGATGGCGAACATGGAAACAGCGATTGCCGTTGAACCGTATGCCGACTACCTGCTTGCTTCGGAAGAAACCGAACCAGGCACCGGCTGGTATCACGTTGACTGGCTGACGCAGCTTGCCAAGAACAGTTCCACTCCATCGCTCGATCTTGGCAAAACCATCATCGACGGTTTCTGCACTACCAGACAGTCCAATTACGTATCCGCCAGCGACAAATACACACTGTCGATCATCGACCTGGCGGAATTCAAGAGCGTTGTTCCCGAAAAGCTGACAAACTTCTCGAAAATGCTGACCAGCCAGGTCCAGGGCAATAACTACCAGACTGTAGCTGATTCCCGCAGCGCCACCAGAGAGTTCGCTTCTTCCCAGAAGATCGACCAGATCGACCTTGTCCACTTCTGCAATACGCTGAATACAGCCGAGTCGAAAGAACTTGCACAGGCGATCCAGTCCTGTGTCAAATACAACCGGACCCGCAATATCAATAACGCATTCGGCATCAGCATCTACTTCCCGTACCGCAATATCAGACGGGTAAGCTCGATGGTGCAGATCTATGACAACATCGATTTCAACGATGAATATGCCGGCGCGGTCAAATCCTTCGCAACCCTGCAGTCCTCGGGACAGGTCGCCAACAACTATACGTCCTCTTCGCTGTTCGATCTTCTGGGCGGCGGACAGGTATCCAACGGCACTCCGTTCTCAGGTCTTGATTACTCGTCCTTCTTCGGTCAGGGCGGCAGTTCTTCTTCCAATGTACTGGATATCTCCTCCCTGCTGGGCGGAGGCGGCGGTGTCGATCAGGCGACATTCAACCTGATCTCTTCCCTGCTGACCGGCGGCAGAAGCCATCTCGACAGTTCCGATCTCGTCCTCACCGACAAGAACGGTACGAAAGTACTGTCGCTGAGCGAGGAAGACTGGAGCCTGATCCAGGATGTCAAACTGAACGTCTGGGTCAAGGACGGCGACGGCTACCTCAATCTCGGTCTCGACAATATCTTCGAATTCGACGAAGACAATGACCTTCTCATGGAATATGACGGACTTTGGGTCGCTGTCAACGATCAGATCGTATCCTACTACATGACGGAATGCGAACCGGACGACAACGGCAACTGGGTCACCCGCGGCTATATCCCTGTTCTTCTGAACGGAGAAAGAGCCAACCTGATCGTCGAATACTCCGGCGAAGAAGAAAACGGTGCGATCATCGGAGCCGAAATGGTCTATGAAGATCTGCAGACCGACGGCAAACTGGTTCCATACATCAACGAGCAGGCAGCTCTCAGCGGTGAATTTGCCGATGCGGATGTCAACGGCGAATATGAAGAAAAGGTCGTCAGCCTGAAAGCTACCGATACCATCGACTTCCTGTGCGAGTTCTACGACCTCGACGGCAACTATGATGATGTGTATCCGATCGGTTCCCAGATCACTGTCGGCGACGGACTGAAAGTAACAGATATCAAAGTCAAAGCTGACCAGATTCTCTTCGGCTATGAACTGCAGGATATCTATGATTCCGCCCGCCGTACGCCGATGCTTGCATACTGATAAACAAACTGACCGTTTTCCTTACGGAAACGGTCTTTTTTTGATGGGTTTTCTCATCTGAATTCGTTGACCCGCGGTCATGTGAATGCTATCATTTTAGTAGCGAAAATTGCATATATAAAGCGAAGGAGAGTAATAATATGGGATTAGTTTTAGCAGCTTTAGGTGCAGCCGGATCAACATTGTCTGATCAGTGGAAAGAGTATTTCTATTGTGATGCAATTCCGAATGACACGATCGTAATCAAGGGAGTCAAGAGAACATCTGGTATTTCCGGCAACTTCGGCAGTGACAACATTATTACTGACGGTTCCGTTATCGCAGTAGCTGACGGACAGTGCATGGTTATTGTTGAGCAGGGCCAGGTTGTTGACCTCTGTGCCGAACCGGGCGAATACAAATATGATTCCAAGACAGAACCGTCCATCTTTGCCGGCAATCTGAGCGAAGGCATCAAGACAGTATTTGCTGAAATCGGCAAGCGTTTCACATTCGGCGGACAGCCGGCAGCAGACCAGAGAGTCTATTACTTCAACACGAAGGAAATCACAGGTCTGAAATACGGCACAGCTTCACCGGTTCCGTTCAGAGTGATCGACACACGCGCCAACATTGACCTGGATGTCAGCGTCAAGTGCTTCGGCGAATACAGCATCAAGGTCGTAGACCCGATTCTGTTCTACACAAACGTCTGTGCAAATGTTACTGATGTATACAAAGTTTCTCAGCTTGAAGATCAGATGAGATCCGAACTGCTGACAGCTCTGCAGCCGGCATTCGCAAAGATCAGCGAAAAGGGTGTCCGTTACTCCCAGCTTCCGGCACATACAACAGAACTGACAGAACTGCTGAATGGCGAGCTTTCCAAGAAATGGGCTCAGCTCCGCGGTATCGAGATCGTTTCCTTCGGCATGTCCTCCATCAAGGCAAATGCTGATGATGAAGAAAGAATCAAGCAGCTCCAGGTTGCTGCCACATACGCAGACCCGACTCTCGGTGCTGCCAACATGGCCGCTGCCACTGCTGATGCAATGAGAGATGCCGCCAACAACGCCAATGGCGCAGCAGCCGGATTTGTCGGTCTGAATGCTGCCCAGTCCGCAGGCGGTGTCAATGTCACAGCAATGTATCAGAATGCTGCCGCCCAGTCTGCCGCCAAGCCGGCAACTGCACCGGATGCATGGAAATGCCCGAAGTGCGGTGCTGAAAGCACAGGCAACTTCTGCAGCAACTGCGGTGAACCGAGACCGGTCTCCAACAAGTGGATCTGCCCGAGCTGCGGCGCTTCCAATGAAGGCAACTTCTGCAGCAACTGCGGAAAGCCGAAGCCGGAATAATCCTGAATCATTTTCCGGTTCTTGATGTAACTCAATAAGGATCCGGTCTGCTTTCTGTCCGGATCCTTTCTAAAATTGTAAAGGCTGGTGATATTTATGGCTGATCAGGTTACAAATTACCAATGCCCCTCGTGCGGCGGTCCGTTGCACTGGGATGCGACACTGCAGAAACTGAAATGTGATTTCTGCGGTTCAACCTTCAGCAATGCAGAAATAGAAGAACTGTACGGTGAAGCTAATGCCGCTGCCGCTGCGCAGGGAACAGATACAATCGATATTGAAACTCTGCAGTGGACAGAGGAAGAAGCCAAGCACCTGCGTGCCTACAGCTGTCCTTCCTGCGGTGCCCAGCTGATCTGTGATGAAAACACGGCAGCGACGAGCTGCCCGTACTGCGGCAACCCGACGATCGTTCCGGCCCAGTTCACCGGAGCGCTGAAGCCTGACTATGTCATTCCTTTCAAACTGACAAAAGACCAGGCGGTTGCCAAACTCCGTGAATTCTACAACGGCAAGCCTCTGCTGCCGGACGCATTTACCAAACACAACCACATACAGGAAATCAAGGGTGTGTATGTTCCCTTCTGGCTGTATGACGCCAGAGTCGAAGTCAACGCATCCTTCCGTGCCGAACGCTCCCACAGCATCCGTCAGGGCGACGATCTGGTTACGACCACCGAGCACTACCGTCTGCTGCGGGGAGGTTCCGTTACCTTCGAAAGAGTGCCGGCAGATGCCTCCAGCAAGATGCCGGATGAATTCATGGATGCTGTCGAACCTTACGACTATGCCGAAATGGTTCCGTTTGAAATGTCCTATCTGCCCGGCTATCTGGCAGACAGATATGATGTCGAACCGGAGGTGGATGCCAAACGCGCCGAAAACCGCATGCGCAACAGCACGATCAGCGAACTGCACAAGACAGTCGTCGGCTACAGCGGTGTCTTCCCGGAAACCGAACAGCTGAACATCCGCCGCGGCAGAGTCCACTATGCACTTCTGCCGGTATGGATGCTGTCCACACAGTGGAACGGTAACAATTATCTGTTCGCAATGAACGGACAGACCGGTAAAATGGTCGGAGACATGCCGACGGACAACATGAAGATGATCCGCTGGTTCCTGATCATTACCATTGTCGGTATTGTCATTCTGTTCTTTGTCCTGCTGGGAGGTAAACTCTGATGAGAAAACTGAGAAACCTTCTGATTTCCCTGCTGCTGATGCTGGGGATTGGATTATATATCCTTCCGGTCATGGCCGAAGGCAATCATGTCGAAGATGAGGCTGGTCTTCTCGACGACTACCATCTGCAGCAGCTGGAAGATTACGCAATACGTGTCGAGTCAGCCCATGACTGCGGCGTATATGTCCGTTTCATCAATTCCTACAGCAGTTTCGCCAGCAGTATTGGTCAGGCTTCGGAATACATCTACAACAGCGAGAATCTCGGAACCGGTTCCGATCATAACGGTATTCTCCTGCTTGTATCCATGTCCGAAGGCCAGTATGATCTGTGTGCGCACGGTGATACCGCCAATACGGCATTTACCGACCATGCCAAGGCAAGAATGGCCAAACGGGTAGAGAATCTGCTTTCCAACGAGGACTGGTATCTGGCTTCCAGCGAATTCATCTCCCTGTCGGATTCAATGCTGACATATCTGGAAGCACATGGTGAGCCGTTCGATACCAACAATGACCCGCAGTATCAATACCGCCGGGAGGAAGCAGAAGCAGCTTCCCGCACCATGAAAATCGGCGCTACATTCGGACTGCCGCCGCTTGCAGGTCTGCTGACATGCCTTGGACTGAAAGCCCGCAACAAGAATACCGGTATCCAGACCGAAGCACATAACTACTTTGCCAGAAACGGAATCAACTTCAACCGTGCCCAGGATCTGTTCATCAACCGGACAGTCATGCGCACTCCCCTGCCGCGCAGTACCTCTTCCGGAAGAGGCGGCGGAACCACCATCAATTCCGGCGGCTTCTCGCATCACAGCGGCAGTTTCCGCCATTGATTTTTGGAAAAATAGGAATAATATAAACAGAGGACACCGGCTGGTGTCCTCTTATAAAAGGAGATTTATACTATGGCAGATTATCTTGTAACAGCAGCCATTACGTTCTGTTCCCTGCTGGTTGTAGACAAATTATCCAAAAACGTGAATTTCAACGGTCTGGGTCCGGTCATTTTCCTGGCTTTGATCCTGACTCTGCTGCAGAATACCGTACAGCCGGTTCTGATGTTTCTCGGTTTCCCGATTTCCGTGCTGACACTTGGCCTGTTCACATTCATCATCAACGGCATCGTTCTGTCACTGGCATTTGCCCTGACATCTGGAGCCCATATCAAAACATTCGGCTCGGCAGTGTTCCTCAGCATTATCATCAGTATTCTGAATTCACTGTTTACCGGACTGTTCCTCAAATGAGGAACTTTTTTTTCGCTTTGCCACTGCCACACCGTCTCCGGTATCCGGATAGAAGACAGTTTCAAATCTGTCATCTGCCAGCAGATGATCTCTGAACGTTTTGATTTTCCGTGTCATCTGCAATGTTCCGCGGTTACCGGACAATGCCGGATCATCCACGATGCCATGGAAATTCAGATTGTCGAAAATAAAGACTGACCCCGGCATCGTATTGCTGTAGAAGTGCTCGAGATACCTGCGGTACTGTGATTTTGCGGCATCCACGAAAATCAGATCATACACCCTGTCGCTCTGAAATTCCGACGCATCACAGAGATGACAGTGAATCCTGTCTTCCAGACCATGTTCCCTGATATTCCGGCAGGCTTCCTCATACATCTTCGGATCGATTTCCAGTGTATCCACCTGCATATCCCAGCGCACCTGAGCCATGCGGATCGCGGAATAACCCACTGCCGTTCCGCATTCCAGGATATCCCGGATATTCTCATGTTCTTCCAGGTATGCCACTAGAAAAGCGATTCCGTCATCCTTCATGATCGGAATATGTTCCCTGCGGGCCAGATCATGTATCTTTTTCAGATCATCCATATCAAAAAGTATACAAAAAAAGACTTCACGGATGAAGTCTTTTCAGTTTTCTTACTCAGCCGGTGTAAATGTCACCCAGCTTCCTTCGGAGTCGGCAATCCACATTTCATCACCGATCCTGTACCACATGTATTCGTTGTCACTTCTGACTTCGTAGACGTCATATACTGCTCCGTACGGCGCGACATCCACTTCGCTGGTATCAGTGCTGGATCCGGCTCTGATTCTGAGTTCATCAACGATAACCTCAGCGGTACCGATGACTTCGCCGGTATCCTCTGTTTCAGCCGGTGTTTCTTCTGTCTTCTCTTCTGTCTTTTCTTCCGGTTTCTGTTCGGTTACGGCAGGTTTCTGTTCCGTTTCAGCCGGCTTTTCGGTCTCTTCCGGAACGGTTTCCGTTTCCTGTGTTTCAGCCGGTTTTGCCTGCGGTGCGGCAGGCTTTGCCTTATTCATGACCAGATATAAGTACAGACCCACTGCGGCGCCAGCGCCTAACAGAATGGCAATCAGACTCTTCAGCAGCCAATGCGACTTTTTCTTTTTACGTACCGGCATGACTTTTTCCTCCGCTTCGTATTCAGCCTGCGGTTCCTGTACAGCCGGCTGTACTGCTTCTGCCACAGCTGCCGCAGGTACTTCTGCAGCAACTTCCGGAATTTCATCCTGTTCCGGTTCTGTCAGCAGAGGTTCCTCTTCTGCCACCGGCTGTTCGACAACTGTCTGTGTCTGCGGTTCCTGTGTACGGTATTCTGTTTCCCTGACGGTCTCCGTACGTACTTCTGCAGGTTCTGCTGCAGCAAATACCACCGGTTCTTCCGGTTCGACAGTTCCTGCTGTTTCCGCTTCCGGTTCATACGGATTGACACGTTCACAGAGAGCAGCCAGTGTGCCGGCCGGGATGCCGGAGTTTCTGAGTCCGGCCTTTCCGGATACCAGAAGTGATCTGATCTCTTCCGTTGTCGTTTCCATCCGTGCCGCGATTTCGTCGATCGGCATATGGTCAAAGAAACGCAGTGCAAGTACTGCCCGTTCCGGTTCCGCAATCCGGTCCAGTGCTTTCAGGATCCTGATACGGCATTCTTCCTCCGTATAGGCCATCGCATCTTCAAGATTCGGATATTCATCGGAACTGTCATAGTACATGCTGTAGGCACCGCTTGTCCGGACCGGCTTGAGCGTATTCAGAGCTTCGCTGCGTACCTGGTCGATCATCCAGTCGGTAATATCCGGTGCTGCCTGGGCATATTTAAGCTGTTTCAATGCAGAACGGAGTGCCTGCTGTTCCGACTTCTTCGCCGTTTCCTTATCGCCCAGATACAGACGGGAAACAAAGTAGAGGGCCGGCGTATAGTATTTCAGAAGGCTTGTGATCGCCTCCCTGTCTCCGCGCATGGCACTTGCAACAAGTGCGCGCAGTTCCTGATCAGTAAGTATATTCATAAATTCACCACCTACAATAACTATTGTACCTCAAAGACACGAATATCTTTAGTTTTTTAAGCTTTGAATCGGCGAAGGAATCCTGCCGCCGCGGCTGATCATCGTTTTTGCGCTTGTCTGCAGGACCGGCATGACCGGACCTTCACCAAGCAGTCCGCCGAAGACAAGCCTCTCACCCGCCTCTCTTCCGATTGCCGGAATCAGACGGCAGGCTGTCGTTTTGCTGTTGATCATTCCGATGGCTGCTTCATCGGCGATAATCGCCGATATCGTTTCCGCGCTTGTGTCACCGGGAATAATGGTCATATCGAGGCCGACGGAACATACCGCCGTCATCGCCTCCAGTTTTTCGATTTTCAAAGTGCCGGCTTCAGCCGCTTCGATCATGCCGGCATCTTCCGACACCGGAATGAAGGCGCCGGAGAGTCCGCCGACCGAACCGGAAGCCATGATGCCGCCTTTTTTGACTGCATCATTCAGCATTGCCAGTGCCGCGGTCGTTCCCGGTCCGCCGCACTGTTCCAGACCGATTTCCTCCAGGATCCTTGCCACCGAGTCGCCGACAGCCGGGGTTGGTGCCAGGGACAGGTCGACAATACCGAACGGAACATTCAGCCTGCGGCTGGCTTCCATGCCGACAAGCTGGCCCATACGGGTAATCTTGAACGCTGTCTTCTTGATGATTTCAGCGATTTCATCCATCGACGCACCGGGGCCTGCCTTCTGCACGGCATTGCGCACGACGCCCGGTCCGGACACACCGACATTGATGACGGTTTCCGGTTCGGATATGCCATGGAACGCTCCGGCCATAAAGGGATTGTCCTCCACGGCATTGCAGAATACGACAAGTTTCGCCGCTCCGAAACAGTTGCGGTCCTTTGTCATTTCCGCTGCTTCCCTGACCTTCTGCCCCATCAGTCTGACTGCGTCCATATTGATACCGGCTTTGGTGGAGCCGATATTGACACTGGAACAGACAATATCCGTTTCTGCCAGTGCTCTGGGAATCGATTCGATCAGTTCCCTGTCGCCGACAGTCATCCCTTTCTGTACAAGGGCGGAATAGCCGCCGACGAAATTGACGCCGACTTCCTTGCCTGCTCTGTCGAGTACCTTCGCATATTTAGTGCAGTCCCCGCCGCTGACACTCTGCAGCAGGGAGATGGGTGTTACGGCAATTCTCTGATTGATGATCGGGATACCGTATTCGGTGGAGATATCTCTGGCTGTCTGCACCAGATCCTTCGCTTTTTCCGTGATCTTCCTGTAGATCTTCTCACATGATCTGTCGATGTCGGCATCAGCGCAGTCCATCAGGGAGATTCCCATCGTGATGGTGCGGATGTCCAGACATTCCTCGTCGATCATGCGGATCGTTTCCATAATGTTGTCTGATGATCTCGTCATAGGTTCTCCTAGATCGTATGCATGGCCTTGAAGATATCCTCATGCATGACATGGATCTTCAGTCCCTGGGCATCGCCCATTGTTTCGAACTCCCTGGCAACAGAATGCATGTTTTCCAGATCTTCCGGCAGATCGACGATCATGATCATCGTGAACAGGTCCTGCAGGACTTTCTGTGTCACGTCTACAATATTGATGTTGCGCTCTGCGCACTGTGTCGCGACAAACGCCAGGATTCCCGGGCGGTCCTTGCCGACAACAGATATGACTGCTCTCATTCCGTTTACCTCCTATTGTTCCGCCTGCAGATCCTCAAGGGAAAGTCCGCAGTAGTATAATTCCATCCGCATGAAGTCTTTGACCTTTGCGATCATATCCTTCGTCTCGTCCGTACATTCGCTGGAGCTTGTTGAAGTGGCGAAGTCGACGGTGCATTTTCCCATACTGCCAACATTGCCGCTCCAGTTGTAGACATAGCTGATGGAATAGTTCGAATACATGAATGTGCGGTTGTTGAAATCGATCGTATACGATTCGTTCTCGTTGTATTTCTGGGTATATACCCCTTCGCTTTCCTCGCTGTAGCCAAGCCGGTTGACGAGGCGTTTCCTGAACGTTGCTTCGGCTGTCGCTTCCGGCTTGTCGTCTGCTGTCGGTTCGACATCGATTGTCGATGTGTCAATATCGGCATAATTGACATAGGCTGCGAATTCCGACTGCATCTGATCGGAAATGACAACTTCCGTAGCATCACGGTTCATATAATTGACGGAGCCTTCATAGGTCGTTTTGACTTCCTGTCCGCTGTATTCGAATGTTACTTCAAATTTTGCTTTTTCATTCAGGAAGTATCCGTCACTGCTGAAGGTATCGGTAATGATACCGAAATTAACCTTGACGTTGTCAAGCTGGTCCATGCTGTTGAAGTCATAGCGGTCCTTGAAGACATCCGCCAGACGGTCTTCGGCAATCGCCAGGGAATAGGTGACATCGCCGTTTTCAGCTGTCGCTGCCGACAGGCCCTGCAGGTAATCCTGCGGGAAGGCATATGGTTCCAGAGGCATCAGCATTGAATCCCGGACATCCTTGGCAGTCATGTCTTCATAATAGTGAATACCGTTGAAGGTATTGTACAGACGGCTGCCGTCAAAGTAACCTTCGATTTCCGATGCCATGCCGTTGGCGTTGAGATGCTGGGTCATATGCATCAGACTGCCGTCCGTTTCAAGTACCCCGTCCATCTGATAGACACCGGTCGTATCGTCAACAAACAGATATGTATATTTCGTGCTGACCGCGGCAGTGTCGCTTTCAGACGAAAGGCGGCCGCTGACGGCGGACGTGTACTGTCCGTACAGATCGTCCGTGACCGGCGGCTTCGTATCAGATCCGGGTGTTTCCTGTGCACAGCCTGACAGCAGAAGTACTGCGGCTGCTGTTATCATCATTTTTTTCATAGTTGATATTATACCAGTGTTGCTCAGTTTCACAAAAGGAGATATTTCCTTGGAAATATCTCCCCTGTTTTCTTTATACCAGTTCGATATATGCCATCGGAGCAGCATCGCCGCGGCGTGTGCCGGTCTTGACGACACGGGTGTATCCGCCGTTGCGGTCCTTGTACTTCGGTGCTACTTCATCGAATAACTTCTGCAGAACTGTCTGCTGTGTTGCTTCATCGGCTACGACATTGCGGATGTAGGCAGCAGCCTGACGGCGGGCAGCCAGATCACCCTTCTTGCCGAGTGTGATGAGCTTATCAACGACCGAACGCATATCCTTGGCCTTTGCTTCAGTTGTTTCAACTCTGCCGTAAAGGATTACGGAAGTAGCCATATTTCTGAGCATTGCCTTACGGTGGTCGGCAGTTCTACCAAATTTACGATTCCACATAAACGTTCCTCCTATCAGTCAAAGGATTTGAATCCATATCCAAGTTCGATGAGCTTGTCCTTTACCTCTTTCAGAGATTTCTTGCCGAGGTTACGGACTCTCATCATTTCATCCTCGGTCTTCTGTGTCAGTTCATCCACGGTCTGGATGCCGGCACGTTTCAGACAGTTATAGGAACGTACGGAGAGATCCAGATCTTCGATCATCAACTGCTGTCCCTTATTCTGCTGTTCGATTCCGCTTTCCTTCAGCACGTCTTCCATGACAACGACTTCATCGTTGATGTTGGCAATAACTGCAAGGTGATCCATCAGGATCTTTGCGGCCATGGACAGTGCCTTCTGCGGATTGATCGATCCGTCAGTCCACACTTCCATTTCCAGGCTGTCATATTTGACTTCTTCACCGACACGGGTCGGTTCGACGTTGTATGCAACCTTTTCTGTCGGTGTATAGATGGAATCCGTAAAGACGGTTCCGATTCCCTGGGAACTGCCCTGGTTGCGCTGCTTGTTGACATCAGCACTGACATAACCACGGCCATTCTTGGCTTTCAGTTCCATTTCCAGAGAAACACCGTTTTCGAGATGCGCGATCTCAAGATCCTTGTTCAGGATTTCAACCTGAGCAGGGCAGATGATATCGCCTGCTGTGACTGTGCAAGGTCCGTTTGCGGAAATCTGCAGTGTATAGACCTCATCGTCCTCAATTTTCATGATCAGCTGCTTCAGCTGCAGGATGATCATGGAAACATCTTCTCTTACACCCGGGATGGATGTGAATTCATGGTAAACACCATCAACCTTGATGGAGAATACCGCTGCACCAGGAAGTGAGGAAAGCAGGACGCGGCGGAGCGCATTCCCGATCGTTGTACCAAAACCTCTCTCCAGCGGAGAAAGAATAAACTTACCGTAATTCTCAGACTCTACGTATTCTTTTACTTCAAATTCGGCACGTTCGAATTTCTGCATGCAACAATCCTCCTATTCTTCTTTTATTAACCGCGCGGTCTCTTCGGCGGGCGGCATCCATTGTGAGGAATCGGAGTTACATCGTTGATTGCTGTAATCTCGAGACCGGCTGTCTGCAGGGAACGGACGGCTGCTTCACGGCCGGCACCCGGACCCTTGACGTTGACTTCCACAGTCTTCAGACCATGGACGATCGCAGCCTTGGCAGCTGCTTCGGCACAGAGCTGTGCAACATACGGTGTGGATTTACGGGAACCCTTATAACCGAGAGCACCAGCGGAGCTCCAGGAAATAACGTTTCCTGCTTCGTCAGCGATCGTGACGATTGTGTTGTTGAATGTTGAATGAATATGAGCGACACCCTTGGCAATATTCTTGCGGACTCTCTTCTTACGTGTCGTGCCCTTCTTCTGATTTTTAGCCATGATATCCTCCTAATTACTTCTTCTTGTTCGCGACTGTACGACGCGGACCCTTTCTTGTACGAGCGTTTGTACGGGTACGCTGGCCATGAACCGGCAGACCCCTTCTGTGACGCAGTCCGCGGTAGCTGCCGATTTCCATCAGACGCTTGATGTCGAGCGCTCTTTCTCGGCGCAGGTCACCTTCGGTCTTGATTGCATCGATCTGGCTACGGATCGCATTTTCCTGCTCGTCAGTCAGGTCCTTGGCGCGGATCGTTTCATCAATGCCGCAAGCGGCAAGAATCTTCTTCGCTGTTGTCGGACCGATACCATAGATATATGTGAGTGATGTTCCGATCTGTTTGTTACGCGGAATATCAACACCGGCAAAACGTGGCATATAAAATTTCCTCCCTTAATTAACCCTGTCTCTGCTTATGCTTCGGGTTTTCGCAGATAACCATAACAACGCCTCTGCGCTTGATGACTCTGCACTTGTCACAAATTGGTTTTACAGATGGTCTTACTTTCATTTTCTTTACCTCCTCGGTAATGTCGATACTTCTACTTGTGTCTGTAGGTAATGCGCCCACGTGTTAAGTCATAAGGTGAAATTTCAACGGTGACCCGGTCTCCCGGTAAAATGCGTATGTAATTCATACGGATTTTACCAGCAACGTGGGCACGGATCACGTGACCATTCTGAAGTTTCACTTTGAAATTGGCATTCGGAAGTGTTTCCTCAACGATACCTTCAATTTCAATGACGTCCTGTTTTCCCATTCACTCTCTCTTTCCATAGCGGTCCAAGGGAAGGGATATTCTCCCTTCCCTGACCCTATTGACTTAAGATAACTGTTCCAAGGCCTCCTGAATGACTGCGAAGACGTCTTCCTTTGCCTGTGCTGCGTTGACGTGTTTTACCACACCGCGTGCTTCGTAGAAATCGATGACAGGCTTGGTGCTCTTCTCATATTCATCCATTCTGACTTTCAGCTGTTCGACAGTGTCGTCTTTTCTCTGAATGAGCTCGCCGCCGCATTCATCGCAGACACCCTCGACCTTGCTCGGATGACCTTTGACATGATAGATCGCTCCGCATTTCGAACAGATACGGCGTCCGGTAATGCGGTCCTTAAGAATTTCGAAGTCGACTTCCAGAGCGATGACGCACTCTACCGGCTTGCCGATTCTGTCGGCGATATCCGAGAACGTTTCCGCCTGTACAAGTGTACGCGGGAAGCCGTCCAGCAGATAGCCTTTCTGGCAGTCAGGCTGCTGCAGTCTGTCTTCGACCATGGCATTGATCACATCGTCCGGAACCAGCTTGCCTGCTTCCATGTAGGACTTTGCCATCTTGCCCAGTTCAGTGTTGTTCCGCACATTCTCTCTGAGCATGTCACCAGTGGAAATGTGGGGAATGTCGTACTCCTTGAGGATCAGTTCGGACATTGTGCCCTTGCCTGCTCCTGCCGGACCCATGATAAGAATGTTCATAGTGTTCTCCTCCTATGTTTATTTAAGGAACCCATGGTACTGCTTCTGCGTAAGCTGGCCTTTCAGCTGTGCATAAGTTTCCATTGCAACACCGACGACAATGATGATGCCGGTTCCGCCGATTGCAGTACTCTGGGGCAGTGACGTAAACATCGGAAGCAGATACGGTATGACGGCGACGATGACAAGTGCCAGGGCGCCAAGTACCGTGATTCGGTTCAGTACCTTGTGCAGATAGGTCTTGGTTTCGTTGCCGGGACGGATACCCGGAATATAAGCTCCGGATTTTCCGAGATTCTCGGCCATCTTGTCAGGATCCACCTGCAGATCGGTATAGAAAAATGTAAACAGGATCGTTAACACTGCATAGAGCGACAGACCCAGCCATCCGTTCAGAGAAAGAAGGCTGCTCAATTTCTGATACAGGTCGGTATTGAAGAAACTGATAATGATCTGCGGCGCTGTCATGATCGCCTGGGCGAAGATGACCGGAATAACCGATGCACTGTTTATCTTAAGCGGAAGGAATGTAATATCGCTGCCGCCGCGGATACTGGAACTGTTCGTGTACTGAATCGGTATCTTTCTTACTGCTGTCTCCATAATAATAACAAAGATTATTATGAATAGATACAGTACACAGTAGAGAACGAACTGTAGAACGCCGTTGAACAGCTCGCCCTGCGTGGTGCCGCCCGCCAGGATGTTGTACACCTGTGCGAACTGCGCCGGCATGTTGGAAACGATACCTGAGAAGATAATCATCGAGATACCGTTGCCGATGCCTTTCATGGATATTCTGTCACCGATCCACAGCAGGAACATCGTTCCGGCTGTCATGATCGTAGCGGTAAACAGATATCCGGACAGCGCGGCATTCTCAAGAACGCCGTACTGCTTGTCAAACATGTATACCATGGAGAGACTCTGGACAAATGCCAGAACCACACCGAGATATCTTGTAACCTTGTCCATCTGCTGTCTGCCGGTCTGACCGGATTTCGCCATTTCGGTCAATGCCGGAATGACGTCCATGGACAGCAGCTGGATAATAATGCTTGCGGTAATGTACGGGCCGATACCCATAGCAAATACCGAAAGTCTTTCGAGCGCACCGCCGCCCAGCATGTTCATCATGCTGAGAATGCCGTTGTCGGCAATCTGATTGCTCAGGGCAGCAGCGTCAACACCCGGAACGGGAATAGCAGCACCGATGCGATAGATCAACAGCATTGCCAAGGTAAAGAGAATGCGGTTGCGTGTCTCTTTATTCTTGAGCAAGCTGGTGAATGTATTCCACATCTTAGAGTACCTCTACTTTTCCGCCTGCTTCTTCGATTGCTTTGGCAGCACTTTCGGAGAACTTCGCTGCTTTGACAGTCAGCTTTTTCTCAAGCTTGCCTTTTCCGAGAATCTTTACGCCGTCCAGCTGCTTCTTGACGAGGCCAGCTGCCTTTAATGTTTCAAAATCAACCTCGGCACCGTCTTCGAATCTGTTCAGATCTTTCAGATTGACTACAGCGTATTCCCTGCGGGTGAAGTTTGTGAAGCCTCTCTTCGGCATTCTCTTGAAGAACGGAGTCTGTCCGCCTTCGAAACCGATTGCGACACCGCCGCCGCTTCTGGAGTTCTGACCCTTCTGGCCTTTGCCGGAAGTCTTGCCGTTGCCGGATCCCTGTCCGCGGCCAACACGGTTGGACGTGAAGCGGGCACCCTTATTGGCTTTCATATCATTTAATTTCATCAGAGTACCTCCTTATCGAATCTCAGCGACTTTCTTATCGCGGAGCTTGGCAACTTCGTCAACTGTACGCATGCTCTTTAAAGCATCCAGTGTTGCATAAACAACGTTTACAGCTGTACGGCTGCCGATAACCTTGGACAGAACATCGCTGACACCTGCCAGCTCGAGGATGGAGCGGACAGCACCGCCGGCGATAACGCCGGTACCGGGAGCAGCCGGTGCGAGGAACACCTGGCTGGCGCCATGTGTGCCTACTGCGCTGTGCGGTACAGTGCGGTTGTCGTCAACCAGGTTGACTCTGAACACGCTCTTTGTAGCTGCTTCAGTTGCCTTCTTGATTGCATCCGGAACTTCCGAAGCCTTGCCCATGCCGAAGCCGACACGGCCCTTCTTGTCACCAACTACAACCAGGGCTGCGAAACGCATTCTGCGTCCGCCTTTGACAGTTTTGCTTACACGGTTGATGGAGACTACTACATCTTCGAACTCTTTCGGTTCGCGTCTTCTGAATGTTTTTCTTTCGTTTGCCATTCTCTTGTACTCTCCTTTCCTTAGAACTTCAGTCCGGCTTCTCTGGCCGCATCAGCCAGCGCCTGGACTCTTCCGTGATAGACATATCCGCCGCGGTCAAAGCGTACGGAATCGATATTCTTTTCAAGGCACTTCTTGGCGATTGCCTCGCCTACCTTCTTGGCTGCTTCCACATTGCCGCCGTTCTCCAGCTTGAGTTCCAGGGAACTTGCTGCGCACAGTGTATTGCCGGTTGTGTCGTCAATAACCTGGGCGTAGATGTTGGCGTTGGAACGGAAGACGTTCAGTCTTGGGCAGTCGGGAGTGCCGTTGACAACTTTACGTACACGCTTGTGACGGCGAATACGTTCTTCATTTTTCTTAGTATTCTTCAGCATATTTCTCTCTCCTTCCCATTACTTCTTGGAGGCTGCCGTCTTACCTTCCTTACGGCGTACATGTTCATTCGCATAGCGGATGCCCTTTCCTCCATAAGGTTCAGGTTTCTTGGTAGCTCTGACTACAGCTGCGAACTGTCCGACGGACTGCTTGTCGATGCCGGAAACGTTGATCGTTGTTGCGTCCGGAACTTCAACCGTGACGTCTGAAGGAACGGTGAATTCTACCGGATGGGAGAAACCGACGTTCAGAGTCAGCTTGTTGCCGGCCAGAGCGGCACGGTAACCGATACCGACGATCTTCAGCTGTTTTGTGAAACCTTTGTTGACGCCCTCGACCATTGCGTTGATGAGGGCACGGGTTGTCCCGTGGAGCTGCTTTGTATGCTTCTCCTCATTCGGACGTTTTACGGTGAGCACACCGTCTTCGACTGCGATGTCCATCATTGGGGAGAACGTTCTTGTCAGCGTTCCCTTAGGACCCTTGACAGTCACCTCATTCCCATCGGAAATCGTCAGTTCGACACCCTCGGGAATGGTAATCGCTTTATTACCGATACGTGACATTTGCTTTTTCCTTTCTCTTACCAGACGTAAGCGATGACTTCACCGCCGACGTGCTTCTTTCTTGCATCTCTGTCGGTCATCATGCCTTCAGAGGTGGAAATGATTGCTACACCAAGACCATTGAGGACCTTCGGCAGCTGGTCGCCCTTGGCATAAACGCGCAGGCCCGGCTTGGAGATTCTCTTGATGCCCTTGATGACTTTCTCATCGTTTGCGCCATATCTCAGTGTGACAACGAGCTTCTTTTCGATGCCGTCGCCGACTGTGGCGTAGTTTTCGATATAGCCTTCGCTCTTCAGGATGCGGGCGATTTCAGCCTTGACCTTGGAGTACGGAGCTACATCAACGGTTGTCTTCTTTGCCTGATATCCGTTACGGATTCTGGTAAGCATATCAGCAATAGGATCTGTCATATTCATCTTCTGTTACCTCCTCTTACCAGCTGGCCTTCTTGACACCAGGGATCTGGCCTTTGTATGCCAGTTCTCTGAAACAGATACGGCAGACTTTATACTTTCTTAATACGGAATGCGGACGTCCGCATCTCTCGCAGCGTGTGTATTCACGTGTGGAGAACTTTGCAGGACGTTTCTGCTTGATCTTTAAACTTGTTTTTGCCATGTTCAGTTCTCCTCCTTATTTCGCAAACGGCATACCCAGTTCCTTGAGCAGGGTATATGCCTCTTTGTTTGTCTTCGCTGTTGTAACGATGACAATGTCCATGCCTCTGACCTTGTTGACCTTGTCGAAGTTGATTTCCGGGAAGATCAGCTGTTCCTTGACGCCGAGCGTATAGTTGCCGCGGCCGTCGAAAGCTGTCGGGCTGACACCGTGGAAGTCACGGACACGCGGCAGGGATGCGTTCATCAGTTTGTCGAGGAACTCATACATTCTGTCGCCGCGAAGCGTTACTTTGCAGCCGATCGGCATGCCTTCACGCAGTTTGAAGTTTGCGATGGATTTCTTGGCCTTGGTGATGACCGGCTTCTGACCGGAGATCTGTGTCAGTTCTTCAACTGCCTCATCCAGAGCTTTCGGATTGGCAATGGCATCACCGACACCCATGTTGATAACAACCTTGACCAGCTTCGGAGCTTCCATAACGCTGGAGTAGTTGTATTCCTTCATCAGGAAAGGCTTGACCTGTTCGGTATATTTTTCTTCCAGACGTGTCATTTCTTGCCTCCCTTATCTACTTCCTCACCGGACTTCTTGAAGACTCTCTTCTTTTCGCCCTTTTCATTGAACTTGAAGCCGACGCGGCTTGCAGCCTTGGCTTTCTTGTCATACAGCATGACGTTGGAAGCATCGATCGGAGCTTCTGTTTCGATGATGCCGCCTTCCGGATTCTGCTGAGACGGTTTCAATGACTTCTTGATCATGTTGACACCTTCAACGATGACCTTGTTTTTCTTCGGGTCGACTGCCTTGACTTCGCTGACAGTTCCCTTGTAGTGGCCGCTGATGACCTTTACTGTATCGCCTGTTTTGATTTTCATATCAACGGTACCTCCTTATAAGACTTCCGGAGCCAGGGAGACAATTTTCATGAATCCCTTGTCACGGAGTTCTCTTGCAACCGGGCCGAAGATACGTGTTCCGACCGGTGTCATATCATCCTTGATGATAACTGCTGCGTTGTCATCGAACTTGATGTAGGAGCCGTTGCTACGGCGTACACCATATACTGTACGGGCGATGACACACTTGACTACCTGGCCTTCCTTGACGGATCCGTTCGGGGATGCCTTCTTGACGGCGCAGACAACGATGTCACCGATCGTAGCGCTCTTGCGCTTCGAACCGCCTAAACATCTGATAACCAGGACTTCCTTGGCACCGGTGTTGTCAGCGACGTTCAATCTTGTTTCATTCTGAATCATTGCTTTCTCCTCCTGTGCTTAAAGAATGACTGCCTTCTGGACGATCTTGACCAGACGGAAGTGCTTGTCCTTGCTTAACGGTCTTGTTTCCATTACTTCAACAATGTCACCTGTCTTGGCTTCATTGTTTTCATCGTGAGCCTTGAAACGGGTCGTGTACTTGACCTGTCTTCCATATAAAGGATGGCTCTTCTTGGTGGTGATCTCTACAACGATCGTCTTGTCCATCTTGTCCGAAACAACTGTTCCGCGAAGGACCTTACGTCTGTTTCTTTCCATTTCTGTGCCCTCCTTTATTCAGCCTGCGCATTGGCACGTTCAGTAATGACGGTCTTAATGCGGGCAATTGTCTTCTTGATATCTCTGATACGAGCAGGATTCTCGAGGCTGCCTGTAGCCTGGGCAAAGCGCAGGGTGTACAGCTCTTCCTTCAGGGATGTGATTTCCTTCTGGAGTTCTTCGTTGCTCAGATCTCTGACTTCTTTCACATTCATGATTACTTCTCCTCCTCGCCTTTCTTAACGAAGCGGGTCTTGACGCAGAGTTTCATTGCGGCAAGTCTTAATGCTTCTCTTGCGACTTCTTCGCTGACACCGGCGACCTCGAAGAGCACGCGGCCCTTCTGGGCGACTGCTACCCAGTGGTCGGGAGCACCTTTACCGGAGCCCATACGTACTTCCAGCGGCTTCTTTGTTCTGGCAAGCTGCGGGAAGATCTTGATCCAGACCTTACCGCCTCTGTTCATGTAACGTGTCATGGCGACACGGGCAGCTTCGATCTGGGCACTGCTGATATATCCGCCTTCGTCGGCAACAAGTCCGTATTCACCGAATGTAACGGTACGTCCGGCCTTTGCGCGTCCTTCATAACTCAGACGGTGCGGTCTTCTGTATTTCGTTCTGTTAGGCATTAACATGATTACTCGTTACCTCCTTCGGCAGGAGCTGCTGCCGGCTTTGCGCCTTCAGCGTTTGCAGCCGGACGGCGGGCAGGTCTTCTCTGACCGTCGCGCGGATTTCTTCTGCCGTTTCTGCGGTCGCCTCTCGGTGCACGGGCAGGAGCTTCCGGTTCCTTGACCATCTGACCAGGCAGGACTTCACCGCGGCAGATCCAGACTTTGACGCCCAGTTTGCCGTATGTTGTCTGTGCCTCTTCGCAGGCATAGTCAATGTCGCTTCTGAGTGTGTGCAGCGGTACGACACCTCTTGAATATCCCTCGGAACGGGCAATTTCTGCACCGCCGAGACGTCCCTTTGCCAGAGTCTTGATGCCCTTGGCACCGGCACGCATTGTGCTCTGAATTGTCTTCTTCTGGGCAATACGGAAGGACTGACGTGCTTCCAGCTGTTCGCAGATCTTGCGGGCAACCAGACGCGCATCCAGATCCGGATTGGCAACAGCGATGACATCGATCTTGATGTTTTTGCCGCCTGTCAGTTTTGCCAGTTTGGACTTCAGAATTTCCATCTTATCCTTGTCGCCTTCCTTGCCGACGACAGCACCCGGACGGGCACAGCGGATAATGACCTTGCAGTCTTTCTTACCTGTACGCTCGATCTCGATTCTGGAGATGTAAGCGTCTTTGAGTTCCTTTTCCAGGAATTCACGAACCTTGATGTCTTCGTTCAGAAGATCACCAAATTCAGCTTTGTCTGCGTACCATCTGGATTCCCAGTCACGGATAACGCCGACGCGCATGCCGATCGGGCTAACTTTCTGTCCCATTCTACGATCTTCCTCCCTTATTTCTCATCAGAAACCACGACTGTGATGTGGCTCGTTCTCTTTAAGATCTGAGATGCGCTTCCCTTTGCACGGGGCATGTAGCGCTTCAGTGTGATACCTTCATCAGCGTAGCAGGCCTTGACATACAGGTCTTCTTCATTCAGCTGATGGTTGTTTGTTGCGTTGGCAGCGGCGCTCTTTACGACCTTGGCGACTGCTGTTGCAGCCTGGTTCGGTGTGAAGGCCAGGATAGCCAGCGCTTCTTCAACACTCTTGCCTCTGATCAGGTCCAGAACAAGGCGGACTTTCCGAGGTGTGTTGCGAACTGTTTTAGCGGTTGCTTTTACATCCATCTCAGCGTTCCTCCTTATCCCTTCTTGTCGGCGCCGTGTCCGCCGAACTTTCTTGTCGGAACAAACTCACCGAGCTTATGTCCGACCATATCCTCTGTAACATATACCGGCACATGTTCCTTGCCGTTATGAACAGCGAATGTGTGCTCAACGAAGCTCGGGAAAATCGTTGAACGGCGTGACCATGTCTTAATTACTTCTTTTTTGTTGGCAGCGTTCAGTGCTTCAACCTTCTTCAGAAGATAGGCATCACAGAACGGACCCTTTTTAACACTTCTTGACATTATTCATTCTCTCCTTTCAATTATTTCCCGTTTCTTCTTCTTACGATGTACTTATTGGACTTCGCTTTCGTGTTGCGTGTCTTGACGCCCATGGCTTTCTTGCCCCACGGTGTCATCGGAGCTTTGCGACCGATCGGTGAACGGCCTTCACCACCGCCGTGCGGATGGTCGACCGGGTTCATCGCGGAACCTCTGACTGTCGGACGGATGCCTCTGTGTCTGTTACGTCCTGCCTTACCCCAGTTGATCAGGTTGTACTGGCCATTGCCGACAACGCCGACTGTAGCGCGGCAGTTGCTGTGAACACGGCGGACTTCGCCGGAGGACAGACGCAGGGTAACGAAGCCGCCTTCGGAACCGAGGATCTGAGCGCTGCAGCCTGCGGATCTGGCCATCTGGCCGCCCTTGCCGGCTTTCAGCTCGACGTTGTGGACGAATGTTCCGTCCGGGATGTTCTTCATTTCCATGGCGTTGCCGACCTTGATGTCGACTGCCTCACCGGAGATGACGGTGTCACCGACCTTCAGTCCTTCCGGGTGAATGATGTATCTCTTTTCACCGTCGGCATAGTGGACCAGAGCGATGTTGGCGTTGCGGTTCGGATCGTATTCGATGGAAGCGACCTTGCCCGGAACGTTGTCCTTGTTTCTCTTGAAGTCGATGATTCTGTACTTCTGCTTGGCACCGCCGCCCTGATGGCGGGTCATGATCTTACCGGTGTTGTTTCTGCCGGCCTTCTTGTTGAGCGGCGCGAGCAGACTCTTTTCCGGCTTCGATGTCGTGATGACATCGTTGTCGAGAGTGGTCATATTTCTGCGGCCGTTGCTGGTCGGCTTATATTTGATAATTGCCATTTTCTCTTCTTTCCTTTCGCATGTTATCCGGAGATAGCGATATTCCTCCGATAGTTACTTCTCAATTACTCTTCTGTACCGAAGATATCGATCGATGTGCCTTCCGGCAGTTTGACGATCGCTTTCTTGACAGCGTTTGTCTTACCCTGGTAACGTCCGACTCTTCTCATCTTCGGGTGAACGTTAACGATGTTGACCTTTTCCGCTGTGATACCGTAGATTTCCTTGATTGCCTGGGCAACGGAAACCTTGTTGGAGTTTTTCGAAACGACGAATGTGATCTTGTTGTCGTCGTTAGCCATCTTCATCGTCTTTTCTGTGACGACCGGGCGGATAATAATGTCACGAGCACTCATTATGCGAATACCTCCCCTGCTTTTTCTGCAGCGGCTTCAGTGAAGACGATCTTGTCAGCGTTGACAATGTCGTAAACATTGAGGCCCGAAACAGTAACCAGCATTGCATTCGGAATGTTTCTCATGGAAACATATGCGTTGTCGAAGTCCTCGGAAGCGTCAGCGACGAACAGAGTCTTTCTGTCGAAGCCGAAGGCATCCAGAAGTGCAACAGCTTTCTTTGTCTTGATCTCGTCGAATGCCAGACTGTCAATCACTTTCAGATCGCTGTTCTGGTTCTTTTCGCTCAGTGCAGAGCGGAGAGCCAGCTGACGGACCTTGCGGTTCATCTTGAGGTTGTACTTGCGGGGATGCGGACCGAACGCGATGGCTCCGCCTCTCCACTGTGTGGCTCTGGTGGAACCCTGACGGGCGCGGCCTGTTCCCTTCTGGCGGTACGGCTTCTTGCCGGTGCCGGATACAAAGCCTCTTGTCTTTGTGGAATGTGTTCCCTGTCTTAAACCGGCGAGGTAGACGAGAACTGCGTCATACATTGCCTGCTGATTCGGCTCAATGCCGAACACGGCGTCAGACAGCTCGATGGACTTAACGACCTCGGCTTTCTGATTGTATACATCAACCTTTGACATCGTTTACCTCCTCTTACTTTCCTTCTTCTTCAGCGGCTGCGTAGCTGACCAGCTCCGGAGCTGCTGTTTCTTTCACCGGCTTGACGGTTGTCTTGATCATGACCAGACCCTTCTTCGGACCCGGGACATTACCCTTGATCAGGATGTATCCCTCTTCCGCGTCAACCTTGACAACTGTCAGGTTCTGGTTGGTCGTTGTGTAGACACCGTCGTGACCCGGCATCGGTGTGTTCTTTTCGATACGGCCGTTGTTACGTCCGGTTGTTGCCAGAGAACCGATGTGTCTGACGTTCTTGGATCCACCATGGGATTCAGGTCCGCGGTGGGCGTTGTAGCGGGCGATCGTGCCTGTGTAGCCGTGACCCTTGCTGATGCCCTGGACATCGACCATGTCGCCGGCCTTGAACAGATCAGCCTTGACTTCGGCGCCGACTTCCAGGTCCATCATTTCATCAGCCTTGATTTCTCTGATGTAGTGCTTCGGTGCTGTGTTTGCCTTCTTGGCATGACCGATGGCCGGCTTGTTGGAACGATGTTCCTTGACATCCTCATAGCCGAGCTGGACTGCTTCATAGCCATCTGTCTCGTTTGTTTTCTTCTGCAATACGACGTTCGGTTTTACTTCAACGACTGTGACCGGAATCAGTTCGCCGTTCGTTGTAAAGACCTGTGTCATACCGAGCTTACGTCCTAAAATACCTTTCATCTGTATTCACCGGTCCTTTCCTTAAAGTTTGATCTCAATGTCGACACCGGACGGCAGATCCAGTCTGCTCAGGGCGTCGATCGTTTCAGCGCTCGGGCCGATGATTTCGATCAGTCTCTTGTGTGTACGGATCTCGAACTGTTCACGAGAGTCCTTGTACTTGTGTACTGCACGAAGTATTGTGATGACTTCGCGTTCTGTCGGCAGCGGAACAGGTCCGACGATTTTCTTTGCGCCGTGGTTTGTGGCAGTCGAGACGATCTTCTCGCTGGCTGCGTCCAAACTTCTGTTCTCGTAAGCCTTCAGACGAATTCTTACAGAGTTCTTTGCCATGAATTTTTCCTCCTTATATTCACTCCCTCTTCGGGATCGCTCAGTGGAAATTCCCCGGTTATCACGCTTACCGTGACAACGCATTTCGGCGTGCCGGCAACCTCCCACGTCTACGCGAGTGCTTCAATATAGTACCACCCCAAAATGCCCATTGCAAGCACATTTTTAAAGGATTTTCGAGAAATTTTAAAAGGCGGAAACGCAACTGGTTTCCACCCTGTTTTTTCGATCAATGTAAGCGCTTTTTTTGCTGAATGCGTTACTTTTTCATAACAATTTCACCCTGATATGGGGGTTGTCTTCGGTCTCGTCCAGCAACACCCGCATGACTTTCCATGCATACTTCTCATCGCAAACCGTTCTGAGAGTCTCTTCGTCCAGCTGAATCACGGTATCGGCATTGACTTCCGAAAGACAGTCGTGCAATGCGTCCAGGTTGCCGCCGAAGGTTTCCGGAAAGGAGAAAATCTCTTTCATATAAACCGCCATGTCTTTGCGGTTTGTTATGCGGCTTCCGTCAAGTCTGATTGTTCTTCTTGCCATATTCAGTCTCCATAGAGTTTTTCGAACGTCTCGTAATGATCTTCTGTATAGTAGATATCCCAGTCATCCGACCAGATGATGCGTTTTTCGCCGCGCTTCTTCCGGTTGAGGGTATCGATGTCGCATTCATAATAATTGCCCGGTATGTCAGGGAGAACGCCTTCATAGTTGCTGTAGACGTCGCCGCCCAGGCACATGCCGCTGACCACCTGGCTCAGCGCACCGCCATCCCAGCCCAGTTTGCGGGCTTCTTTCTTCGTCATGAAGTTGGACGGAAGATGGTGATAGGTATAAAGATACAGCGCCACCTCATCTTTTGTGTCATATACTCCGTTTTCATCCGGAACATCGATATTCTCCGGTTGCTGCACCTTGATGCCATCATAAAGTTTCTCGAATGACTTGTATTTGTCGTCGGTGTAATAGATGTCCCAGTTATCCGACCAGATGATACGCTTCTGGCCGCGGTCATCCGAGTTCAGGGTATCGATATCGCACTCATAGTACCTGCCGGCAATTACCGGCAGCAGCCCTTCCCTGTTCCCGAAGACATCGCCGCCCAGGCACATGCCTTCCACGACCAGATGCAGCGGGCCGTCTTCCCAGCCCTGCTTTCTGGCTTCCTTCTTGGTCATATAATTATAAGGAAGATGATGGTACGTATACAGATACAAGGCTACTTCGTCCTTGCTGTCGTATACACCGTTTTCGTCCAGGACACCGGCAGGCTCCGGAGTTGGATCAACGATCGGATCCGGCTGCGGGTCAGGCACGGGATTCGCCGGACGGAATACAAGAAATAACAGTCCGAGCAGCAGCACCGGTATCAGAAGCAGCAGCTTTTTCAGTTGGTTCATATTCCTCTCCCTGAACCGGCATTCCGGTTCGTTCATTTCCATATTATCATAACGGTTTCAAATCAATACCGGACAAAACAGACAAAAAAACCGAAGTCCTGACGCATATGGGCATCAATTCTTCGGTTTTCGTTTTCTCTTATCAGTTAAGCAGATTACTTAATGACTTCGATGATGTTTCCGGAACCTACTGTACGGCCGCCTTCACGAATGGAGAATCTTGTTCCCTGTTCGATAGCGATCGGGCTCAGCAGTTCGACGTTCATTTCAACGTTGTCACCAGGCATGCACATTTCTGTGCCTTCCGGGAGAGTGATAACGCCTGTAACGTCTGTTGTACGGAAATAGAACTGCGGACGGTAGTTGGAAACGAACGGTGTGTGACGTCCGCCTTCTTCCTTTGTCAGGACATAGACCTGAGCCTTGAAAGTTGTGTGCGGAGTAACAGAACCCGGCTTTGCCAGGACCTGGCCACGCTCGACTTCGTCACGGTTGACACCACGCAGCAGAGCACCGATGTTGTCCCCAGCCTGGGCGAATTCCAGGAGCTTACGGAACATTTCGATACCTGTAACGACTGTCTTACGTGTCGGTCTGATACCAACGATTTCAACATCGTCGTTCATGTTCAGTCTGCCACGCTCTACACGACCTGTAGCAACTGTACCACGGCCTGTGATTGTGAAGACGTCTTCAACAGCCATCAGGAACGGCTTGTCGAATTCATGTACCGGTGCCGGGATGTATTCATCAACAGCATCAAGGAGTTCCTTGATAGCCGGTGTCCACTTCGGATCGCCGTTCAGAGCGCCGAATGCGGAACCGCGGATAACCGGGCAGTTGTCGCCGTCGAATCCATATTCAGACAGCAGTTCGCGAACTTCCATTTCAACGAGGTCGATCAGTTCTTCGTCATCAACCATGTCGCACTTGTTCAGGAAGACAACCATGCAAGGTACGCCTACCTGACGGGCGAGCAGGATGTGCTCACGGGTCTGCGGCATCGGTCCGTCTGTTGCGGCAACGACGAGGATCGCACCATCCATCTGCGCAGCACCTGTGATCATGTTCTTGACATAGTCGGCATGACCTGGGCAGTCAACGTGAGCATAGTGTCTCTTTGTTGTCTGGTATTCGATGTGTGCAGTGTTGATAGTGATACCACGAGCCTTTTCTTCCGGAGCGCCATCGATCTTGTCGTAAGCTTCAAAGACTGCCTTACCATCTTCCGGATGTTCAGCCAGATACTTTGTGATAGCTGCTGTCAGAGTTGTCTTACCGTGGTCTACGTGACCGATCGTACCGATGTTTACGTGTTCGAGAGACCGGTCAAACTGTTGCTTTGCCATAATGTTTTTTCCTCCGATTTTCTATTTTCAGTCTGCTAATATTTTAGCCGACCGTATATCCAATTGCAATAATTACTTCTGTTTTATTTTGTGCTGTTTTTCTCGATGATTTCCTTGGCGATGTTCTTCGGCACTTCTTCGTAGTGATCCATCTGCATCATGTAGTTGCCGCGGCCCTGTGTGAAGGAACGCAGATCTGTTACATAACCGAACATCTGAGCCAGCGGGATGAAGGCTTTGACCTTGATGGCATTGCCCATTTCTTCCTGCTCGCGGATCGAGCCGCGTCTCTTTGTGACGTCGCCCATGACCGCACCGAGATACTCAGCCGGGGCTGTGATATCTACTGCCATGATCGGTTCCAGGATGGCCGGATCGCAGACCTTGGCTGCTTCTTTCAGAGCCAGGGATGCGGCGATCTTATATGCCTGTTCACTGGAGTCGACATCGTGGTAGCTGCCGTCGAAGAGGACAGCCTTGATATCAACGACCGGATAACCGGCAACAAGTCCGTTGTTGAGTGCTTCTTCCAGACCTGCCTGGGTCGGCTTGATGAATTCCTTCGGAACGGATCCGCCGACGGTTGCGTCTTCGAATTCGAAGCCCTTGCCCGGGTTCGGCGAGAATCTGATCCATACGTCACCATACTGACCATGACCGCCGGACTGACGGATGAAGCGGCCTTCTGTTTCGGCTTCCCTGCGGATCGTTTCGCGGTATGCAACCTGCGGCGCGCCGGCAGTAGCCTCAACTTTGAATTCTCTCTTCATACGGTCCATGATGATGTCGAGCTGCAGTTCGCCGACACCGGCAATGATCGTCTGACCGGTTTCTTCATCTGTATATGTACGGAATGTCGGGTCTTCTTCCGCCAGTTTTGCCAGGGCGTCGTCCATCTTCTGGGAGTCTGCCTTGGTTCTGGGTTCTACCGACATCTGGATGACCGGCTCCGGGAATACCATGGATTCGAGGATGACCGGGTTCTTTTCATCGCACAAGGTGTCACCGGTCGTCGTGTTCTTCAGACCGACGGCACCGGCGATGTCACCGGCATATACTTCATTGATATCGGCACGGTGGTTGGCGTGCATGCGCACCAGACGGCCGAATCTTTCTCTTCTGTCCTTGGAAGCGTTGAGTACATAGCTTCCGGCTGTGGCTGTACCGGAGTAAACGCGGAAGTACGTCAGTCTTCCGACGAACGGGTCAGTCGCAACCTTGAAGGCCAGAGCGCTGAACGGTTCATCATCAGAAGGATGAACTTCGCACTCTGTTCCGTCTTTCCTCGTACCCTTGATTGACGGAATGTCTGTCGGTGCCGGCAGATAGTCGACAACCGCATCCAGCATCAGCTGGACACCCTTGTTCTTATATGCCGAACCGCACATAACCGGGAAGAATTCAGAAGTCAGGACACCGGCTCTGATGGCCTTCTTGATTTCCTCAACTGTCGGCTCTTCCCCTTCGAGAACCTTCATCATCAGGTCTTCGTCGTAGTCGGCGATCATTTCCAGCATCGTCTGATGCATTTCTGTCGCCTTATCGATGAACATGTCATCGATATCGGACTCGATAATATCGGTGCCCAGGTCATTGTTGTACATGTACTGGCGCATCGTTACGAGGTCAATGATACCGCGGAAGGACTGTTCGGCACCGATCGGCATCTGAATTGCAGCTGCCTTGGCACCCAGCCTGTTTCCGATCGAATTGACTGACATTTCAAAGTCAGCACCGGTCGCGTCCATCTTATTGGAGAAGACGATACGCGGAACCTTGTATTCTGTAGCCTGTCTCCAGACTGTCTCGGTCTGCGGTTCAACACCTGCCTTCGAGTCAAGTACGGTGACTGCTCCGTCAAGGACACGCAGGGAACGTTCTACTTCAGCCGTGAAGTCGACGTGACCTGGTGTATCAATGATGTTGATCTGGCAGTCTTTCCAGTGACAGGTCGTGGCTGCGGATGTGATCGTAATACCACGTTCCTGCTCCTGAGCCATCCAGTCCATCTGGGAAGCGCCGTCATGAGTTTCACCGATCTTGTATATCTTGCCTGTGTAATAAAGGATACGCTCGGTCGTTGTCGTTTTGCCGGCATCGATGTGAGCCATGATTCCGATATTACGTATCTTGTTCAGCGGATACTCTCTTGGCATAGTCGCTCCTTCCTATATTCTGTCTATTGCCAGATATGTCTTATTACCAGCGATAGTGAGCAAATGCTTTATTTGCTTCAGCCATCTTGTGGGTGTCTTCCTTCTTCTTGACAGATGCGCCTGTTCCGTTGGCGGCATCCAGGATTTCATGAGCAAGTCTCTGTTCCATTGTCTTTTCATGGCGCAGTCTTGCATAGTTTACGATCCAGCGTAAACCAAGTGTCAGCTTTCTGTCAGCGCTGACTTCAACAGGTACCTGATAGTTGGCACCGCCGACACGGCGGACCTTCAGTTCCAGAACCGGCATGACATTGCCGAGAGCCTTTTCGAAGACTTCCATCGGGTTCTGACCTGTTGTCTTTTCAATGTATGCGAAGGCATCGTACAGGATTGTCTGTGCTGTGCCTCTCTTGCCGTCGATCATGATCTTGTTGATCAGCTTTGTGACCAGCTTGGAATTATAGATCGGATCGGGCAGGACATCTCTTTTAGCTATATAACCTTTTCTTGGCATGTTCTCTTTTCCTCTCTATTATTTCGGCTTCTTTGTTCCGTACAGGGAACGGCTCTGGTTGCGGTCATTGACACCGGCACAGTCCAGAGTACCTCTGATGATGTGGTAACGGACACCAGGCAGATCCTTGACACGGCCGCCTCTGATCATGACAACAGAGTGTTCCTGAAGGTTGTGTCCTACGCCCGGGATGTAAGCTGTAACTTCCATACCGTTGGAAAGACGGACACGGGCGTACTTACGCAGAGCAGAGTTCGGTTTCTTCGGTGTCATTGTACCGACACGGGTGCAGACACCCCTCTTCTGCGGGCTGCTTAATCTTGTCTGACGCTTTTTCAGTGAGTTGAAGCCTCTGTTCAGAGCAGGGGATTTCGACTTTGTCACTTTATCAGTACGGCCTTTGCGTACCAACTGATTTATTGTAGGCATGTTCTTTCTCCTTTCATTTTTGTGCACACGTTTCCAAGTGTGTCATTCCTCAGCCTAATTTTTGGCTTTGTGCACAACAAAGCCCTTTTTTCGCTAAGCCTATACATAATAAAACGGGGGTATCAGGCATGTCAACAATTATTTTCATAACTTTTTTCATTTTCCGCACAGACGTTTTCCGATGCTTTCCGTAAGGAAAAGAAAAAGCATTCACTATATAATAATAGGAAGAGCAACCAATATGTACGAAGAGAACCGGAGGTATTGCCTTATGAACGATCATGACACCCTGAAACCGGAGGATTATCTGGAACCGGATTGTCCGCTGTGCAATCCGGCAAACGGAACCGGCACGGAAATCAAGCCAGTCCCCCAGCAGCGGATCATCGAAAAAATGGATGACTACATGAGCCGCCGCGATTATAAAGGCGCGGAAAGACATCTGCACTACTGGCTTGAAGAGGCGAAGCTGGGCAATGACCTGCGCGGTCAGCTGATGCTGAGAAACGAACTGGTCGGTCATTACCGCAAGACCGGAGACAAAGACCAGGCACTTGCCAACGGCAAAGAGGCACTGGACCTTCTCGACCGGCTCGGTTTTGAAGGAACGATCAGTTCCGGTACGACCTATACCAATGTCGCGACAGCGATGAACGCCTTCGGCGAAAACGAGGAAGCGATGAAACTGTTCCGCAAAGCCCGTACAGTTTACGAAGCAGCGGAGAAAACATCTCCCGAACTGCTCGGCGGCCTGTACAACAACATGGCCCTGACCTGTGTTGCCCTCGGGAACTATGACGAAGCCTATATATTATATGGAAAAGCGATGGAAAAGATGGCCGCTGTACCCAATGGTGTACTGGAACAGGCCATCACATGCCTTAATATAGCAAATGCAGAGGAGGCAGAGAAAGGTATGGAAGCAGCTGAGCCGAGAATCTTCGAGCTGCTGGACAAAGCCTATGACCTGCTCAATACCCCGGATGTCACCCGTGACGGTTATTATGCCTTCGTATGCGAAAAGTGCGCGCCGACATTCGCATACTACGGCTACTTCATGGCTGCCGAAGAACTGACGAAACGGGCGGAGGCCATCTATGCGGGGAATTGAACTTTCCGAACAGTACTACGAGACATACGGGAAGCCGATGCTAGAGAAGGAATTTCCCCAGCTGCTGGATCTTGTTGCCTGCGGTCTGACGGGAAGCGGCTCGGAATGCTTCGGCTTCGATGACGAGGTTTCCCGCGATCATGACTTCGAACCCGGCTTCTGCATCTTTCTGCCGCCAGAGGATATCGTTGACCGCCGTACGGCTTTCCTGCTGGAAAGAGCCTACGACAAGCTGCCCAAAGAATTCGCCGGTTTCGAGAAAGCGAAGATCCAGCCGGTCGGCGGCCGCCGTCACGGCGTCTTCCGCACTGCTGGATACTTTCTTCAGAAAGCCGGCACTGCCGATGGTGTTCTTACTGTCGGCCAGTGGCTGCAGACCCCCGAACCTGCTCTTTCAGAAGCGGTCAACGGCCGCATCTTCTTTGACGGCTATGGCGAAGTTACAAGGATCCGCTCCGCCCTGGCTTTCTATCCCGAGGATATCCGCCGCAAGAAACTTGCCGGAAACCTCCTGCTGATGGCACAATCCGGCCAGTACAATTACCAAAGATGCCTGGCGCACGGTGAAACAGCCGCCGCCCAGCTTGCCGTCTTTGAATTTGTCAAAAGCACGATGGCTGCCATCTTCCTGCTCAACCGTGTGTATCAGACATATTACAAATGGAGCTTCCGCTCGCTGAGACAATTGTCCCGGCTATCGATCGAGGCGGAACTTCTGGAATATCTGATCACAACGGACAATGACAATAACGCCGGCGAGAAATACCGCGTCATCGAAGGCATCGCTGCCGATGTCATCGACGAACTGATCGGCCAGGGTCTGACCAAAGCGGACTGCGGCGATCTGGAAAAGCACGCCTATTCGGTAAACGACAGTATTGGCGACAGCCAGCTGCGCAACCTGCACATCCTGGCGGCTGTATGAAACGGAGAACATTATGAAAATACACGGACTTCAGAAAATGACACTGCTCGATTTTCCGGGGCGCGTTGCCTGCACGGTATTTCTCGGCGGCTGCGATTTCCGCTGCCCGTTCTGCCACAATTTCGAACTGGCTGACGGCAGTGCGTCTCCTGTCATGGACGAAGAGGAACTTCTGCAGTTCCTCAGGAAACGGCAGGGACTTCTTGACGGCGTCGCCTTCACCGGCGGCGAGCCCTGTCTTCACAAAGACCTTCCGGCACTGATGCGCAGGATCCGCGAACTCGGATTTGCCGTCAAGCTGGACACCAACGGCTATCATCCCGCCCTGCTCAGGGAGATTCTCGATGAAGGGCTGATCGATTATGCCGCCATGGATATCAAAAACACACCGGAAAAATACGCGCTGACCTGCGGTGTCAAAGATATTAATATGGAAGTCATCCGCGAAAGCATCGGTCTTCTCATGCACAGCGGCATCGACTATGAATTCCGCACCACTGTGGTCAAAGAATTCCACCAGGCAGAGGATTTTCCCGGTATCGGCGAACTGATCCGCGGGGCAAAACACTACTATCTGCAGTGCTTCACGGACCGTGACACCGTCCCCTTCGGTGATCTTCACGCACCTTCGAAAGAAGACCTGGAAACATACGCCGATATCATGAAACAGTATGTAAGTTCCACCGAAATCCGCGGTGTGGAATGAAAAAAAACAGGAAATTTTCATCCTGCCTGAAAATATATTTGGAAATCCAATTATTTTTGAGTAATCTTATTGACGGTACTTTTCCGCGGTGTTAAAGTACCTTTGCAGGATGGCTCAGACACCTGCGCACATCAACTGGATCCCTTGAGAATGTTTCGTGGTTTGTTCGCAATTCGCGAAACATTTTAATCGGAAGATGCGCAGAGAGCGGGCCGTTCAGATAAATATGATAAAGCCGGATAAGGGGGGTTTTTTTCCGGCAAATAGAGGAGAGGATATGTATCAGGTAGTAAAAAGAGACGGCAAGATCGTAGATTTCAACATCTCCAAGATCTCGGCCGCAATCACAATGGCCTTTGAAGCCCTGCAGAAAGAGTATCATCCGTCGGTGATCGATCTCATCGCCCTGCATGTCACATCGGATTTCGAAAGCAAGATCAAGAATGGTCTGATTACCGTTGAAGACATTCAGGACAGCGTGGAAAAGGTTCTGTCCGAATCCGGTTACTCGGATGTCGCGAAAGCTTACATTCTTTACAGAAGACAGCGTGAGAAAGTACGTAACGTCAATTCCACCCTTCTGAATTATAAAGACCTGGTTGACAATTACCTGCGCATCAATGACTGGCGCGTCAAGGAAAACTCCACCGTCACCTATTCCGTCGGCGGTCTGATTCTTTCAAACTCCGGCGCGATCACAGCCAACTACTGGCTGAGCGAAGTATATGACGACGAAATCGCCAACGCTCACCGCAGCGCTGCCATCCACCTCCACGACCTGTCGATGCTGACAGGCTACTGTGCAGGATGGTCGCTGAAACAGCTGATCCAGGAAGGTCTCGGCGGTGTTCCGGGCAAGATCACATCTGCCCCGGCAAAACACCTGTCCACCCTCTGCAACCAGATGGTCAACTTCCTCGGTATCATGCAGAACGAATGGGCCGGCGCTCAGGCGTTCTCTTCCTTCGACACCTATCTGGCACCGTATGTCAGAGTCGACAACCTGACCCAGAAGCAGGTCAAGCAGTGCATCCAGTCCTTCATCTACGGCGTCAATACACCGAGCCGCTGGGGCACACAGGCACCGTTCTCCAACGTCACGCTCGACTGGGTCGTTCCGAATGACCTGAAGAACCTGCCGGCGCTGATCGGCGATCAGGAAATGGACTTCACCTATGGCGACTGCCAGAAGGAAATGGACATGGTCAACAAGGCATTCATCGAGATCATGATCGAAGGCGATGCCAACGGCCGCGGCTTCCAGTATCCGATTCCGACCTACTCCATCACCAGAAACTTCGACTGGAGTGAAACGGAAAACAACAAGCTTCTGTTTGAAATGACAGCGAAGTACGGCACACCGTATTTCTCCAACTATATCAACTCCGATATGGAACCGAGCGATGTACGTTCCATGTGCTGCCGTCTGCGTCTGGACCTGCGTGAACTGCGCAAGAAGTCCGGCGGTTACTTCGGATCCGGCGAATCCACCGGTTCGATCGGCGTCGTCACCATCAACATGCCGCGCATTGCCTACCTGGCAGCTGACGAAGCAGACTTCTACAAGCGTCTGGATGACCTGATGGACATCGCAGCCCGCTCCCTGAAGACAAAGCGCACCGTCATCACCAAACTTCTTGAACAGGGTCTCTATCCGTATACAAAGAGATATCTCGGCACCTTCAACAACCACTTCTCCACGATCGGTCTGGTCGGTATGAACGAAGCCTGCCTGAACGCCAAGTGGCTGGGTGCGGATCTGTCCGACGAAAAAGCCCAGGCATTCTGCCGCAATGTTCTGAATCATATGCGCGAACGTCTGTCCGATTATCAGGAACAGTACGGCGACCTGTACAACCTGGAAGCCACACCGGCGGAATCCACCACATACCGTTTCGCAAAGCATGACAAGGAAACATATCCGGATATCATCACAGCCAACATGAACGGCACACCGTACTATACAAACTCTTCCCACCTCCCGGTCGGATACACAGAGGATGTATACAGTGCTCTCGATATTCAGGATGATCTGCAGACACTCTATACTTCCGGTACTGTCTTCCACGCCTTCCTGGGCGAGAAGCTGCCGGACTGGAAAGCAGCCGCGAATCTTGTCCGCAAGATCGCTGAAAACTACAAGCTGCCGTACTACACAATGTCCCCGACATACTCCGTATGTAAGGACCACGGCTATCTGACCGGCGAACAGTACATCTGCCCGCATTGCGGCCAGAAGACGGAAGTCTACAGCCGTATTACCGGCTACTACCGTCCGGTACAGAACTGGAACGACGGCAAGGCTCAGGAATTCAAGGACCGCAAGGTTTACAACATCGGCCATTCGACCCTGACCCATACCGGTCCGAACCCGGCACCTGTCGATCTGACAGAAGAAGCCGCAGCACCGGCAGCAGCCGAAAGAACAACCGGCGAAAGCAAAGTTCTGCTGTTCAAGACACCGACCTGCCCGAACTGCAAGGCAGCTGGTGCCCTGCTGGACAAGGCCGGAATCTCCTATACCACCCTCAACGCCAACGAAGAGCGTGAACTGGTTGCCAAGTACGGCATCAAGCAGGCTCCGACCCTGGTTGTCCTGGATGGCAGCGAGTTCGAAAAATACCGCGGCGTATCCGATATCAAAGGCTGGCTGATGAGGAAATAAGCCATGGCTGCCTATGATGTAGTTGTAGTCGGCGGCGGCATGGCCGGAATGACGGCGGCGCTGTATGCCCTGCGCAACGGCAAGTCCGTTCTGGTGATTGAAAAAGAAGGCTTCGGCGGACAGATCACCCATTCCCCGAAAGTCGAAAACTACCCCGGCTTCCAGTCGGTAAGCGGCACGGAACTGGCCGACAAGCTGTTCGATCAGATCATCGCCCAGGGTGCCGAATTCGAAGTGGAAACTGTCACGAAGATCGTCGATGCCGGAAGTCGCAAGACTGTCCTGACGGAAGAAGGAAGTTCCTACGACGCCAGAACAGTGATCCTGGCGACCGGCGTCAGACACAGAATGCTGGGCCTCGAAGGCGAAGATGACCTCGTCGGAGAAGGTATCTCCTTCTGCGCAGTGTGCGACGGCGACTTCTATACCGGTAAAAAGGTATGCGTTGCCGGCGGCGGCAACTCCGCCCTGCAGGAAGCGATCCTGCTTTCCGAAAAATGCAGCGAAGTTGTCATGCTGCAGGACCTGCCGGTGTTTACCGGTGAGGCAAAACTGCAGGATGTTCTCTTCAGCCGCTCCAACGTGACCAGTTATACAGGTGTCCGGCTCAACCAGCTTCTGGTTGAAGACGGAAGCCTGCGCGGAGTCGTCATCGAACATACCGAAAGCGGCGACAGCGAACAGATCCTGTGCGACGGTCTCTTCGTCGCCATCGGTCTGATTCCGGAAAACGACGCCTTCAAGGATGTTACCGATCTTGATACCTACGGATACTTCGATTCCGACGAACACTGCCTGACAAAGACCCCCGGCGTGTTCGTTGCCGGAGACTGCCGGCGTAAAACGATTCGTCAGCTGACGACCGCAGCGGCCGACGGTGCGGCAGCTGCCCTGGCTGCCTGCCGGTACATTAACGAAAACAAATAGCACGGACGCCATCCGTTTCAAACGGGCGCTCCCAGCCGGGAACGCTCGTTTTTCATTTTCCTTTTTCAGCGGTTATGTCTATAATGTATGAGAACGGAGGTGCTGTTTATGGCCAGAACAAAAGTATGTGATTTCTGCCTGGCGGAAAGCAAGGGAATGTTCAGTCACAAACCGGAGCGTCTTGCGGACGGTCATTATATCTGCAAGAACTGCAAGAGTATCATTCACCGCTACAGTCTGCCGGTTAAATATGATATTTTCCAGAAACTGGTTACCAGCCAGAAGAATATGCGCGACATGATCATGGATGCTCATCTTGAGCACATGAAGTCGGAAGAGGCGATTTCCAGATATTTTCCTTATCCGTCCATTCTGATGCATGGCGGCGAGCACTGCGTCAGTGCTGTCAAGGCGACCCTGACAGTCGATAAGGACCGGATTCCGGAAGAGGACGCCGTCCGTTCCATCGACAAGGTCCAGAAGGGAACGATTCATAACATCCCCGATACTTCCAGCAAGACCAACGCCCAGAAGGTCAGCGGCATGCTGTATGAAACGGAAGCGGCACTGTATTTCCTTTCTGACAAGATCGTCAACTGCCACCGTCTCGGCTACGTGACAAGAAATACCGGCCTGACCGACAGAGTCGAAGTCGTTACCCCGACCAAGACCTTCACCTATAAGGTCGATCATGCTGATCTGTTCTTCATGAGAGAACGTTTCTGGTCCAAGGTCAATGCCAAGAAGCACAACAAACATACAAATCTGATCTATATCAACAATGCCGACAACATTACCATCACCCCGGGTGTCTATGAAATTCCCAAAGCCCTGCGGCCAGGCAAGTACAAGGTCCGGGCCATCAAGGATGCCGGCCTCCATATTCATGATCCGCTTGGACGTACCAAGGACTACTATGAGAACGAGGAACATATCGATCTTCCCGACGGCGGTATTCTCGAAAGCACCGGTCAGTACCAGTTGCAGTGGATCGGCGAAAACACCAGCGCTGAATAAAAATATTTACGGAGGAAACAGGTCATCCGTTTTTTTTTTTTGTAAAAAGCAAAAGCAGGACTTTTCAGCCCTGCTGTACTGCTTTACTGTTCTTTGACCAGGATCTTGTCCAGAAGGACCAGAAGCTGTTTCTTTTCTTCTTCGCTGAGACTTGCGAACATTTCCGCACATGCTTCACGGTGGTCATCCATGACTTCATAAGCCCTGGCCTTGCCCATATCGCTCAGATAGATGCGGGTCGCCCTTTTGTCATCCGGATCCAGCCTGCGCTCGACATAACGGTCGGCTTCCAGCTTGTTGATCAGTTCGGAAAGGGAGGAAGGATTGACGCGAACTTCTTCCAGGATGTCCTTCTGACGCATTCCGTCTTCGCCGCCTTCCAGGATCACCTGCAGGACTCTCTCTCTTGGCAGCATCCTTCCCTTCCTCATTCCCGGATGTCCGTGCGGACCGCGCGGCATTTCGCCGCCGAAACCCGGACGGGGGCAGTGAGCATGCGGCATTCTGTGTCTTTTCGGCATCATTCCCCTGCTCAGTTTTCTTGTCTGTCTCAGTTTGTCGAACAGTAACTCTTCAATTGTCTTCTCCATGTAAACCTCCTTATTTCTGATACATTTATTTCGGTACCGAACATAATATAGCCTTTGGCTTATATGTTGTCAATATATTTTGGTACCAAAATAAAAAGAATAGTAATTTCTTTTACTATTCTTCCTCTCTTTCCGTTTTTTCCGCCGGAATCAGCTGCCGGATCATGCGTATAAGGCGTTCGCTGTTGCAGCCGTTGACCCTGATACGCATCGGCCCTTTTTCCGTTTCCAGTTCCAGTCCATGCTCCCTGAATGTCACATCGATGACATCCTGAAAGTATACTTCCCATACCCGGTCTTCCCGGATGTCATGAGCACCGATCACCAGCCGCTTTTCGGTGATGACCGCCGCCAGAGAATGGCCCGAGCCCCGGCTTGTATCCTCGAAGCCGCAGAATACGGCCAGTGGCACTTCCTCTTTCAGATAATCGCTGATTACTTTCAGATGATCCAGCAGAAGCTGGGATGAAAAATCCCGGCTGAACTGCTGACGGTTCATCTTGGCAAGCATTTCCTGTGCGTTCATATCAATAATGCTAACAGATTTCCCGCGCCATAAACAGAAAAAGTCTGATTTCTCAATCAGACTTTGTTCAGGTTATTTGAAATAGGCAACCGCGCCTTTGAAGATCGTCTCCTGCAGGTTCAGATCCGGGATGTTCTGATACATGCCGTCTCCGGAACGCTCGGAATGTCCCATTTTGCCGAAGATCCTGCCGTCTTTGGAGGTGATGCCTTCGATGGCGTAGTAGGAATTGTTCGGATTGAAGCGGACATTGCCGGTCGGATGATTCTCCGGATCAACATACTGGGTCGCGATCTGTCCGTTCTCCAGCAGTTCGGAAATCACTTCGTCTTCAGCAACGAATCTGCCTTCGCCATGGGAGATTGCCACATGATGCACATCCCCGACTTCGGCGAACTGCAGCCATGGCGATTTCACCGAAGCGATCCTGGTCCTGACCAGCATTGACTGGTGACGGCCGATGGAATTGAAGGTCAGGGTCGGACAGTGGGCATCGGTATCCATGATCTTTCCGTACGGTACAAGGCCCAGCTTGATCAGGGCCTGGAAACCGTTGCAGATACCGCACATCAGACCTTCCCTGTTATCAAGAAGATCGCTGACGGCACTGCGCACTTTCGGGTTGCGGAAGAATGCGGTAATGAACTTGCCGGATCCGTCCGGCTCATCGCCGCCCGAGAAACCGCCCGGAAGGGCAATGATCTGCGACTCTTTGATCAGGGCTGCAAATTCGTCTGCCGCTTTTTCGATTTCCTCGCTGCTGCGGTTGCGGATGACATAGATCCTGGCTTCCGCTCCCGCTTTTTCAAAGGCTCTGGCAGTATCCCATTCGCAGTTCGTGCCCGGGAATACCGGAATCAGGACTTTCGGTTTCTTCACCGTATAGGACGCATGCAGAACACCGCGCTGATCGTAGCTGACTTCCGGAATCGGCGTGTTGTTTGTCGGTGTCAGATACGGGAAGACGCTCTGCAGCGTTCCTTCCCACTTCTCCTGCAGATGGTCCATGTTCAAAGACACTTCGGCAGTACGGAAGACATAATCTTCGACCGTCTGTCCAATCAGCTGGAAGCCCGAGAGCTGGCTGTCGGTTTCGATCAGGAATGCTCCGGCACACTTGTCGAACAACGCCATTTCATTAACATTGGCTGCTGTTTCAAAACCGATGTGGCTGCCGGTCATCATCTTGAAGAGACCTTCTGCCGCGCCGCCCCTTTCCAGTGTCCAGGCGGAGAGCACGATACCGTCTTTGATCAGATTCTCCATGGTCCGGAAATTATGCAGCACCGAACTGTAATTCGGTTCGCCGTTGCTGTCGTATGCCGGCTTCAGCAGATAGACATAATGGCCCGGTGCCTTGAATTCCGCTGAAACGACATTGCCGGTATCGGTTGTCGACACCGCAAAGGAAATCAGGGTCGGAGGAACATCGATATCCTCGAAGGTACCGGACATCGAGTCCTTGCCGCCGATCGCCGCAACACCGAGGTTCATCTGTGCCTTCAGACCGCCGAGCAGGGCTGCCATCGGCGCGCCCCATTTCTCAGGACTGGAAGTCTTTCCGAAGAATTCCTGGAAACTCATCCAGCATCTGGACAGACTGCCGCCGGCCGCAATGACCTTGGCAACCGAGGTAATTACGGAACTCTGGGCCGCAAGATACGGATTCGCACTGGACTGATACGGGTCAAACCCCCAGCCCATCAGAGAAACTGTCTTTGTTTCGCCGTTCAGCACCGGCAGTTTGCAGGCCATGGCCTGGGCTTCGGTAAGCTGGTATTTGCCGCCAAAGGGCATCAGTACCGTGCCGGAACCGATCGTGGAATCGAAACGTTCCGCCAGTCCTTTCTGCGAGCAGCAGTTCAGGTCGGTAATCATATCCGCAAAGAACTGCTTGAAATGGCGTGTGTCTTCTTCCTGTTCCGGTTCATTGACCGTGATCCTGGCATCGGCATAGCGTTTGGCACCGTTGGTATCCAGAAAGTCACGGGAAATATCGACGATCGTATGTCCGTCCAGTTCCATGACCAGACGTCTTTCTTCTGTTACTTCAGCCACGATCGTGGATTCGAGGTTTTCTTCGTCCGCCAGCTCGCGGAAGCGTTTCGCGTCAGCCGCTGAAGTAACGACAGCCATGCGTTCCTGCGATTCGGAGATCGCCAGTTCCGTGCCGTCAAGTCCTTCGTACTTCTTCGGCACTTTGCTGAGATCGATATGCAGACCGTCCGCCAGTTCGCCGATAGCGACCGAGACGCCGCCGGCGCCAAAGTCGTTGCAGCGCTTGATCAGTCTGGTCGCTTCCGGATTGCGGAACAGTCTCTGCAGTTTGCGCTCTTCCGGGGCGTTGCCCTTCTGGACTTCCGCGCCGCAGCTTTCCAGCGATTCCACGGTATGGGATTTGCTGGATCCGGTTGCACCGCCGCATCCGTCACGGCCGGTCCGGCCGCCCAGCAGGATAACGACATCACCCGGCTGTGGGCGTTCCCTGACAACATTCTCTGCCGGTGCGGCTCCGATGACCGCTCCGACTTCCATACGCTTGGCAACATAGCCGGGATGGTACAGTTCATGAACCAGTCCGGTCGCCAGACCGATCTGGTTGCCATAGGAACTGTAGCCGGCTGCCGCTGTCGTAACGATCTTGCGCTGCGGGAGTTTGCCGTGCATTGTTTCCTCGACCGGTGTCAGCGGATCAGCTGCGCCGGTAATGCGCATTGCCTGATAGACATAGCTGCGGCCGGAAAGCGGATCGCGGATCGCCCCGCCAAGACACGTCGCCGCACCGCCGAACGGTTCGATTTCGGTCGGATGGTTATGCGTCTCGTTCTTGAACATCAGCAGCCAGTCTTCGTCCTTGCCGTCGACATCGACCTTGATGCGGACCGAACAGGCATTGATTTCTTCCGAGGCATCCAGATCCTTCAGTTTGCCCTCAGCTTTGAGCGCTTTGGCACCGATTGTCGCAAGATCCCATAAGGATACCGGTTTCGCTTCTCTTCCGGCATAGACCTCTTCCCTCAGATCGAGATAATCACTGAACGCTTCCCGGATGTAATCCGGTTCGATTTCGATATCTTCCAGGATCGTATTGAATGTCGTATGCCGGCAGTGATCGCTCCAGTAGGTGTCAATGACACGTACTTCCGTCACTGTCGGATCGCGTTTTTCTTCTTTTTTGTAATATTCCTGCAGGAATTCGAGATCCGCCATATCCATGGCAAGTCCCATTTCCTGACAGAATGCACGCCGGCCTTCCTCGTCCATCTTCCGGAATCCGTCCAGCACTTCCGGCAGGTCCGGTTTCGGATAGTTCTGCCGGATCGTCTCCGGTTTTTCCAAAGCCGCTTCCCTGGCTTCGACCGGGTTGATCAGGGTTTCCCTGATGCGGGCTTTGTCGCTTTTGCTCAGATTGCCGGAAATATAGTAGATCCTGGCAGTGCGGACATCGGGACGCTGACGCATCGTCGCCAGCTGGATGCACTGGGCACAGGAGTCCGCCCGCTGGTCGAACTGGCCGGGCAGATATTCCACCGCCAGCACCCATTCGTCTGCCGCCGGAGCCGGTGCTTCCTCTTCGTAAAGGTCGTCGACCTGCGGTTCGGAAAGAATCGTATAGCGGGCATTCAGATAGTCCTGTTCGTCGATATTTTCCAGATCATAGCGGTTGAGGACGCGGACATCCTCCACCGCATCGCTGCGCAATGCAATCCTCAGGTCATTCTTCACGCCTTCTGCTTCGACAGCGAAAGGCGGTTTCTTTTCCACAAAACAGCGATATACAGTCATTACAGATCCCTCAGCTTTCCGCCGATGTCCGTCCGGTAATGCATATCCTTGAAGCCGATCCTGTTGACACCTTCATATGCCTTGTCGAGTGCTTCACTCAGGTTTCTGCCCACAGCTGTGATGCCAAGAACACGGCCGCCGTTGGTCAGATACATGCCGTTGCCCCTGCGGGTGCCGGCATGATAGACCGTCACTCCTTCGCACTGGCCGTTTTCATCCAGTCCGAAGATCTCATAGCCGCGGCCGTACTTCTGCGGATAGCCGCCGGAAGCTTCGATGACACAGGCACATGCCTGGTCAGACCATTCGATATCGAGATCTTCCAGGGTGCCGTCATGGCAGGCCTGCATGATCGTGAACAGATCGCTCTTCAAAAGCGGCAGGACAACCTGCGTTTCCGGATCGCCGAAGCGGCAGTTGTATTCCACCACCCGCGGTCCGTTTGGTGTCAGCATCAGTCCGAAATACAGACAGCCCTGAAAAGTTCTGCCCTCGGCATTCATCGCCGCCACTGTCGGCAGGAAGATTTCCCGCATGCAGGTTTCGGCGATTTCCGGTGTGTAGAACGGCGAAGGTGCGATCGTACCCATACCACCGGTATTGAGACCTTCATCGTTGTCGTTGGCGCGCTTGTGGTCCATCGAAGAAATCATCGGCCGGATGACCTTGCCGTCAGTAAAGGCCAGAACGGAAACTTCCGGTCCGGTCATGAACTCTTCGACAACGACCCTGTTGCCGGCTTCGCCGAACGACTGGTCGATCATCAGTTCCTTTACAGCTTCCCTGGCTTCCTCTTCGTTCTGAGCAATCAGAACGCCCTTGCCAAGCGCCAGTCCGTCCGCCTTGATGACTGCCGGCCAGCGGTTCTGTTCGAGGACATAAGCCAGTGCCTTTTCAGCATCGTCGAATACTTCATAGCCGGCTGTCGGAATGCCGTACTTCTTCATCAGGTTTTTGGAGAAGACTTTCGACGCTTCGATGACAGCCGCGTTTTTGCGCGGTCCGAAGCAGGGAATACCTTTTGCCTCGATTGCATCGACCATGCCGAGCGCCAGCGGATCATCCGGCGTCACGACAACAAAGTCGATGTCGTTGGACACCGCATAGTCGGTCATTGCTTCGACATCTGTCGCCTTGATGTCCACACACTCGGCATCGGCGGCGATACCGCCGTTGCCGGGAGCACAGATGATATGATCAATGGTTTTGTTTTCCTTCAGTTTGCGGACGATCGCATGCTCGCGGCCGCCCGAACCCACAACAAGAACTCTCATGAATAATCCTCCGATCAGTGATGGAACAGACGCACTCCGTTGAAGACCATGGTGATGCCGTAGCGGTCGCAGGTTTCGATGACATTGTCGTCACGGATGGATCCGCCCGGTTCGGCAATGTAGCAGACACCGCTCTTATGAGCGCGCTCGATATTGTCGCCGAACGGGAAGAAGGCATCAGATCCAAGGGCGACATCGGTGTTCTTCGCCAGCCATTCCTTTTTCTCTTCCGCTGTCAGCGGTTCCGGCTTTTCGGTAAAGAACAGTTCCCATGTTCCGTCACGGAGAACGTCTTCGTATTCATCGCCGATATAGACATCGATCGTATTGTCTCTGTCCGGACGCCTGATATCCTTGCGGAACGGCAGGTTCAGAACTTTCGGGTTCTGGCGCATCCACCAGTTGTCCGCTTTCTGACCGGCAAGTCTGGTGCAGTGCACGCGTGACTGCTGGCCGGCGCCGACACCGATCGCCTGACCGTTCTTGACATAGCAGACGGAATTGGACTGGGTATATTTCAGGGTGATGAGAGCGACCTTCAGATCGCGGACAGCACTCTCGGGAAGATTCTTGCTGGCGGTGACGATATTGGTGAACAGGGAATCGTCGATCTTGATGTCGTTGCGGCCCTGCTCGAATGTGATGCCGAATACCATCTTGCGTTCCAGGGATGCCGGCACATAATCCGGATCGATCTGGACAACGTTATACTTGCCGTTTCTCTTTGCCTTCAGGATTTCCAGTGCCTCATCGGTGTAACCCGGGGCGATGACACCATCGGATACTTCCCGGCGGAGCAGCATTGCCGTGTCCTTGTCGCAGACATCGGAAAGGGCTGCCCAGTCGCCGTAGGAGCTCATACGGTCGGCTCCTCTGGCTCTGGCATAGGCACAGGCAATCGGAGAAAGATCCGCATCACCGGTGAAATAGATCTGCTTTTCGACTTCGCTCAGCGGCAGACCGACTGCGGCGCCGGCCGGCGAAACATGCTTGAAGCTTGCGGCGGAAGGAAGACCTGTTGCTTCCTTGAGTTCCTTGACCAGCTGCCAACTGTTCAGGGCATCCATGAAGTTGATATATCCCGGACGTCCGCTCAGTACGGTAACCGGAAGTTCGCCTTCTTCCACGAAGATGCGGGACGGTTTCTGATTCGGGTTGCAGCCGTATTTCAGTTCAAGTTCTTTTGCCATGTTCTCTTTCTCCTTTACTTGTTTTTGTTATAGATTCTGGTTTCGACAGTGCCGTCTTCCAGATTGATCTGACGGGTAAACAGGGATACTTTGTTGTCTTCGTTCAGAGCCTCCCAGACATGATCGGAGAAGTCTTCGAATGATTCCTTTTCCATTTCCCACAGCACCGGTTCGCCTTCGAAGGAAGGAATCGGATTGCCGTTTTCACGGTAGGTATGGATGATATGACCATAGCCGGGCAGTTCATCGGTAAAGTCGAAGAACTGACGGTGAACGGCATTCTCATTGCCGTCCGCACTCTTGAGGATCGACATCGTATATCCGGCGCCTTTGACAACGGCGGAAATCCGCGGTGTCCAGTTCGGTCCGTCCGGTTCGAATGTCCGGGTACGCAGGGCGTCTTCGAATGTCTTTCCGTCTGCCAGGAATTCATAGACTGTATCTGTCTGGTCGCCGTTGGTGACGATCTGTGTATCTTCAAAGACTCTGACCGGCGAATAGATGATCAGGGAAGGATCCACCATCTTCGAAGGATCGAACGCTTCGGTACGGATGCCCGCGCCTTCTTCGACAAAGACACGGTTGCGGCTGTTTTCGCTTCTTCCCATGATGAAGTAGGCGATCCGCATTTTCTTTCCGCACGGGCATCTGCCCACGGCAATGCCTCTTCCGGGATATTCGTTGTTCTTCAGATACTCAAATAAGTTGACTGCTTTCATTCCTTTTCCTCCTCCAGCTGCCGGGCCAGCATTTCCGCTGCCTGCGGCAGTAATATCCATTCTGCCTGTTCCATGACACGTCTCTGCAGAATTTCCGGCGTGTCGTTTTCTTCAACTGCGACTGCTTTCTGCAGCAGGATCCTGCCGCCGTCAGGAATCTCGTTGACCAGATGCACTGTAGCGCCGGTCAGCCTGACGCCTCTTTCCAGAGCCGCTTCATGAACCTTGAGTCCGTAGAATCCCTTGCCGCAAAAACTCGGGATCAGGGACGGGTGGATGTTGATGATGCGGTCGCGGTAGGCCTCGATCATCACCGAACCGAGAATACTGAGATATCCGGCCAGGATGACCATGTCGATGTCATGGGCTTTGAGACAGTCGACATTTGCCTGGTCGAAGGCATTCTGATCCGCATGATCCTTTCTCCGGATCACAGCTGTTTCGATGCCAGCCTTATGCGCTCTTTCCAGTGCGTAGGCGTCGCTGGTGTTGGAAATGACCAGCGCGAATTCGCCATGCGGGATCTCTCCTCTTGCCGAAGCATCGAGCAGTGCCTGCAGGTTGGTGCCGCCGCCGCTGACCATGACTGCGATTCTTGTCATATCATTCCTCCTCGATGATGACGGAGTGGTCGCCGGCAATCATCTCGCCGATGCGGGTCGCCCTGACGCCTGCTTCCTGCAGGACGGCAATCGTTTTTTCCTCGTCTTTAGCAGCGACGATCACGGCCATGCCGACTCCCATGTTGAAGGTGTTGTACATATCATGCTCGGGAATGTTTCCGACTTTACTGATCAGTCTGAAGATTGGCAGGACTTCCCAGCTGCCTTTGTGAACAACGGCACTGAGATCCTTGCCGTATGCCCGCGGCAGATTTTCATAGAAACCGCCGCCGGTGATGTGGGCGATCGATTTCACGTTCACTTCCTTCAGCAGCTTCAGAACCGGCTGCACATAGATCTTCGTCGGTGTCAGCAGGACCTCTCCCAGCGGCGCTCCCAGTTCTTCGCTGTAACGGTGGATGCTGTCGCTGTTTTCAATATCGAACACCTTGCGCACCAGCGAGAATCCGTTGGAATGCACACCGGTGGAAGCCAGGCCGATGATGACATCGCCGGCTTTGACATTTGTCTTGTCGAGGATCTTCTTTTCATCGACGATTCCGACCGAGAAGCCGGCAAGATCGTACTCGTCTTCCGCCATCAGTCCGGGATGTTCGGCTGTCTCGCCGCCGACCAGGGCACAGCCGGCCTGCACACAGCCTTCGGCCACGCCGCTGACGATCGCCGCGATCTTTTCCGGAACATTCTTTCCGCAGGCGATATAGTCCAGGAAGAACAGCGGTGCGCCGCCGGTGCATACGATATCATTGACGCACATGGCGACACAGTCGATGCCGACCGTATCATG
>CACYXJ010000007.1 GCA_902778375.1 uncultured Erysipelotrichaceae bacterium | reverse complement strand
GCTGCCCGGCCGCCTTCCATTGTATCTTGAGGGCGTCTTTTCTTTCACTAGAAGGACGGCACCACGCGCATAGCACGTGGTATCATTCCTGAATGAAAAAAACCTCACTTCGCAGTGAGGCTTTTGGTATGTGTCAGTTCTGCCAGGCATCAGCGCCTTCTTCATAGCTCAGCCATTCGCCGTCGCTTGGGATCCAGTGCGAGGCATCAATGCGGTACCATGTGTAGCTTTCTGCCTCGGCTGTTTCGAAGACCGGATAGGAGGTTCCTTCCAGGCTGTTGCCTACCGATTCGTAATCGACACCGGTGCCGCTGCGGATGTTGAGGTCGGAAACATTGACCGTGACCTTGCCGATCGGCTTTTCATCGGTATTGCCGTAAAGGGTGTAGATATTCAGCTGTTTTCCGTTTGCCAGTGCTTCCTTGAGATTCAGGATGCCGTAGGTGCCGTTATAGCGGACATAGCTGCGTCCGTTGCCCAGTTCCGTCACGTCGCTGAAGATGAAGTCGGTGACTTCGTTGCCCATCTCATCGATGAATCCCCATTTGCCGTATTTCTTGACCGGTGCGTATCCGTCGGAGAAATAACCGGCGGCGTGATAGGACCAGCTGATCTGGGTGGCGGTCATGGCATGGATGAATGCCACATCCTCGGTTGTGCTGACTATGTAATGCCCGTTGATATAGGTCCCCTCGACATAGCTGCCGCGGGAGGTGACGGTATCCATCAGTACATTGCCGAAACTGTCGCAGAGTACATAGGACTGCTTGCGGCATACCGGATCGACGACCGGTGCGATCAGGTTGCCGGGCAGTTCGCCGCCGGCAAACGGTTCGAATGTGAAACCGTATACCGGATGATCTTCCGTCCAGGTCGGAATGGCAACACCGAAGACACCGTCCTGCACGCAGAAGAACGGCTGCAGTCTTTCGTCATGATAAGGATCGTAGGCATAGACATCCAGTCCCGCCTCCAGACGTTCGGAATAGTCGTCGGAGAAATAGACACCCTTCTGCGACGCGGAATTGGCATAGCCGTAAACGAAACTGAACGTGCCGTCGCCATTGTCCAGACGGGCCGGACCGATTCCGGCAGCGAACGGTGTGGAGTGGATATTGATGTCGGCCGGACTCAGTTCCTCGCCTTCATAATTCCAGATGCCGTTACTGCCGTTTTTCTCGATGATCACGGCATCGGTATCACAGGAACTTCCCATCCATTCCTGGGGATAGCCGATCCGTTCAAAATCGCCGAGAACATGAAGCTGTCCGTAGTTTTCGCTTTCATACAGAACTTCCGTTTTTTCAAACGGCTCCATTGTCCGTACATTCTCGACTTCGATGCCGGGTTCCACGGTCCAGATCTTTCCCGTTTCCTCGACAACTTCTGTCTCTTCCGGTTCTTCTTCCGGAATTTCCTGTACCTTTTTTTCACAGCCGGCCAGCATTGCCAGTGCCAGCACGGCGATCATGATCTTCTTCATAAGCGTTATTCCTTTAAAATACTGATTCTATTTTACCAAAGTCACAGCATGAAAAAAACTGATCTGACGATCAGCCTTCTTTCTTTTCGTTTGCCTTTTTCGCTTCCCTGTAGATTCTGGCGTTTTCTTTCATCTCTTCCTGGTCACGTTTGCGCTGTTCTTCCATCTGTTCCTTGATGGCAGCTTCCCGGGCAGCTTTTTCACCGATCTCATGGGCATGTTTCGCCGTCATTTCAAACGGATCGGCAACCATGAACAGAGCGATGAACAGACCGATCAGAAGGAAGACACCGGACAGTGTCGAAATGCTGAAGGCAAGGGCATCGGCCGCAATGACGACAGTGATGATCAGAATGGCAACGATCAGACTGGTAATATCCTTGTTTTCTTTATACGCATTAAAACTGCTGAGGGCCCAGCCGAACGCGAAGGTTCCGGCCAGCCAGCCGACTGCAAGCAGTAATATATTGACAAATACACTCATACATACCTCCGGAAAATACGATAAAGATTATACCAACCGGAGGAAGATTCTACAACTGTCCAAGCAGCGAAGAAAGCAGATCGCCGAATACTTCCAGACCTCCGGAAGCCTTCTCGCAGAGGGTGGAAATGACTTTCTTCTCCAGTTTGTTGCATTTCCGGTAGTTTTTGACAAGTTCCTTCTCCGCTGCCGAAAGCTTCATCGTTCCGGAGGATGTTGTCTTTTTCTTTGCCGTTGTCTTTTTGCCGGTTGTCGTTTTCTTTTTTGTGCCGGTCTTCTTCGTACCGGTTTTTTTCGCGGCTGCCGCTCTTGTGATCTCTTCCATGTTCAATGATCTCCTGTTAACTGTATTGTAACAAAAAAGGACACATCCGATGATGTGTCCTGAAGAGAAATCAGAATCCGAAATAGAGAATCGGGAAGCACCAGAGGATATACAGCGCCTGCTGGGAAATGTCTTCCTCGGCTTCCGTATCGTAAACCGTCTCATAGGTTTCGCGTCCTACCTGACGGGAATCCTTGGCGCGGATGCGGCTGATCGTAGCCAATGTCCTGTCGCCCTTCTTGAAGGCAAAGGAGGAACGGGTCTGACGCACGACATCAACTTCCTCATCCGGGAAACGGAGGGTGAAGGATTCATCGGCATTCCAGCAGATCTCGACGAAGACCTGATCACGGTCACGGTACTTCACAGCCCGCTTCGTAAAGCCGGGAATCAGTGTCGTATCAGGATCGAAATCACTCTTGAGATGGATATTGGCAACATCGATATACGTCACGACAGACGGTTCTTTCTTGATGTATGCCTTCAGGCAGATTTCATCATCGAGGAAAGTGGCACACTCAATGATGTCCCTGCGGGTGTTTTTGTAGATCGGGTAATTGTGCATCTGAAACCTCCGAAGGATCAGTCGGTGTCACGGTTCAGATCGATCGAACCGGATACCTTCATGTTTGCCGGTGAGCAGAGAATCAGATTATGTCCGACCTTCTCGATACGGCCATCCAGCGCATATACGACACCGGTCAGGAAATCGATCGTCCGCTGGGCATAGTCCTTCGACAGACGATGCAGATTGATGGCGGTGGCACTGCCGTTCTTAATCCGGTTGGCGATTTCGGTAGCCTCGTCAAACGAACGCGGTTCAAACAGGGCAACAGCGCCCGGGGCAGCTGTCGTCGTTACTGTTTCGATCGGCTGTGTTTCTTCTTCCTGTGTTTCTTCTTCTGTTGCAAACATATCTTTCCAGCCCATATTATTCACCTCTCATTAACTTTCCTTCATTTTAGCAGAAATCAGACACAATATTGCATGAAATGGATGCGGCCTACAGGTCCATCGCGTTGAGGGCATCACGCAGAGCTTTCAGTTCCTCTTTGTTCAGGGTAATGCCTTTGCCCATGCGTGCTTCCTCATCCCCGTAATCGGTCCAGTTGCGGATGTCATAGACGGGATCGGCGCCGTTATAGGAAATCAGTGACAGTTCCTTGCTGTAAAGACGGCCTCTGGCGCTTTCATAAGAGGAAAGAGTAGCGATTTCCTCTTCGACTTCATAGGAGAATTCTCTTGGCATCTTACTGCTTTGCCCCCATCAGGATATTGATCAGATCGAATATCGAGTTGACGTTGACCGTGCCGTTGCTGTTGGTGGCAGAAGAACCAAGGAACTGGTTCAGGGAATTGTTTGCTGATGTATTGTTGCTGCTGCTGTTGGCAGAAGGTGCCTCGGTAAACAGCGGTGCATTCAAAACTGCACTGTTCTGTGTCTGGCTGCCCGAGGATGACTGCTGCGATGCCTGACCGAACAGACTGCCGAGCAGACTGTTGGCGGTCTGCTGCTGCGCCTGAGGCTGCTGGACCTGCGGCTGCTGCTGAACCTGCTGCAGAGTCTGGCCGAAGAGGCTGCCGAGCAGGTCGCTCATTGTCGGCTGAGCCTGCTGGGCAGGCTGCTGGACCTGCGGCTGCTGGGTCTGCTGCTGTGTCATCAGGGTCTGCAGAAGTGCATTCAGCTGGCTGTTGGAAGTCTGCGGCGTCTGCTGTGCTGTCTGCTGCTGGGCAGACTGGGCGGCACCGAAGAGACTTGAGAACAGCGAGGATGGCTGCTGCGTCTGCTGGGCCTGCTGCTGTTGCTGCTGGGCAGGCTGAGCCGCGCCGAGCAGGGAGCCGAACAGGCTTAACGGGGAAGTCTGCTGCACCTGCTGAACCTGTTGCTGCTGCTGTGTGCCGCCAAGCAGGGTGCTGAGCAGGCTCGAGTTCTGGGATGACTGAGTCTGCTGTCCGGAAGAACTGCCGCTCAGAAGCGTGACCAGGGCCAGAAGATCCTTGATATCCAGTTTGCCGTCAAGCAGAGCACCGATGGCATCCGTCTTCTTGCCTCTTTCAGGTGCGAAACCACCCGTCATTTCGATCAGCTGACTGCCGTCGATCTTGCCGTCAGCACTGAGATACAGTTTCATGACATTGTTTTCATTAACCTGTCTTGTTACTTCTCTCAGCTCCTCGTCACTCAGTTTCTGATCGGAAAGGATGTTGCTGATGACTTCATCTTCACCTTTTCTCAGCATATCCTTCATTGCTGAAGGATCTCTCTCGAGAGCCCGGAATACTCTTGTTACATTATCATTGGTATTAGTCATATTTATAATCTCCTGAATCCATTATACGTTAATTGTCGCTCTGCGACACGTATTTCCTTACTGTGATATCATTAAGCCATGGAAACTGTTATTGCTGATGAATACCGCCGTGAAGAACTGTTTCACGCACTGAAAAGCAGACTCGGTCTGCAGATCATATCATTATCCGCCCTGCTGGAAACCAAGACGGACAAAAGCGACGTCCGTCTGCTTTTTGAATGTGCCCGCAGAATCCGGAACCATGCCGGCGACCTGAAATACTACCTCTCGATGCTGGCATTTCCGGCTTTCTATCAGGAACTGCTTCAGTTCGCACAGCAGCTTGCCCTGTGTGGAATTACGGCAGAAGACCTGCCGGAACGGGATGGCAGCGAAAAGGAACTGAAAATGATTCTGGGATGGATCCTGGATGAAGATCTGAAAGAGAAGCATCTTCATGACCGTTATGAAGAAAACTGCCGGCGCATTGCCGGTATGGAAAACCTGAAGATCGTTCCCGGCTTCGAACAGGACATCTTCCGTTACCGTCTGCTTAAGGACCTGGAGAAAAACGGTGCTGAAGTAATGAAACAACATTCGGACAATCCCGTTCAGAAGCGCCGTCACGCCCTTTCCGTACGGCAGGAAATCGAAGCTGTCGCCCAGGATATCTGCAGACAGAAAAAGCCGTGTCTGGTCGTGCTCTGTTCGCCGGATGTGCAGATGCCGCTGGTAAAACAGGTTTTCTGCCGCTACAACATCCCCGTTTCTTTTGTAAATGAGGACTGTTTCAGCCGTGTTCCCGACGCATTCTACAGTGCCGTGGATTTCATGCTGCATAAAGACGCGGCCCATCTCCTGAATGTGTTTGTTTCCGGATTGCTGGAGCCGTGCGAAGGAAGACTGCTCTCCTATCTGCGCCAGACCATGACCAAAACGGAAGCTCCCGGCATTTCCCGGCGATATGAAGAGATCCTGCAGCGCATCCATTCCCGCGAAGAAGACAGTGTCGCCAAAAACCGCGAACTGGAAACATTCCGCCGGCTCGATAAAGAAGCAGCTGAATACTTCCGCAGAATCGATGCTCCGCTGCAGAAAATGCTGCAGGTTCAGGACGCAAAGGAAATCCTGCAGACTGCCTATGATATTCTTTCTTCTTCACCGCTGATGGAAAATGATACAGACTTCGCTGCCGGCATGAAGATCCGTACCCTGCTCAGTGATCTGCTTCCCGATATCCGCAGCAATGAAGATGCGGTGTTTATCGCCGAAGTCATTCTTTCCCTGCACGTCAGCGGAACTTCTTCACTCAGCGAATTCTGTACCGTGACCGATCTGCGTCATCCCCTGGCCAGCCGTCAGATTACCTATGTCCTTGGCTGCTGCGGCCGCGACTATCCCGGTTTCAAAGCGATGAACGGTCTTTTTGACGAAGACTATGTCAGACAGATTCCCGCCTTCCCATCTCTTGCCGAAAGAGAAGAAGCCTGGCGCCTGCAGATGCAGTGGCTCAGGGAAAGCGCAAAAGAAACAGTGTACTGGTCCTATGCGACAAACGATTACGAAGGAAGGCAGCTGGTACCGGCATTCGAACTGGACAGCCTGGAAGCCGGTGAGGATCTTCGCTGGCCGCTGCAGACAGCCTCACAGAGCCGCTTCCGCCATCATCTTCTGGAAGAAGACACTGCCCGTGCTCTGTTTACCAGAGAAGATGAAAGCGGACCGTATGTGCGCGGATCTGTCAGTTCCATCGAAGCATGGTTCAACTGCCCCTACCGGTACTTCATCGCTTCCGGTCTGTATGTGCGCAAGGAACAGATTCCCGCTGTCGATGCTGCCCATATCGGAACCATCCAGCATGCGGTCATGGAAAACGGTATGCTGGCAGCAGGTGAAAACTATGCCGAATGGCTGACTGACGAAAACATCGATGCTCTGATCAGTCCCTACTTCGAAGCGCTGGAAGTTATTGAACCGCACCAGGCCGATCTGATTCATCTCAGCAGGCAGCGCATGCTGAGATCACTGCGCCGCAGTGTGGATTTCCTGAAAGAATATGAAGCCTGTACGACGTTCCGGCCATACCGTCCCGAACATCACTTTGATAACATTCCTGTTTCCGGTCATGTCCGTCTCAACGGCACGATTGACAGGATCAATACCGACGAAGCAAACCATCTGCTGGAGATCATCGATTACAAATCATCTGCCAAAAACCTGACTGTTTCCAAAGTGCAGGAAGGTTTGCAGCTGCAGATGCTTTCATATATGATGACCGCGCTGCAGCTGATGAAGGAATATGAAGCCGGCGGCGCCTATTATTTCAGCATGAAGGAGGAGAGCATCTCAGCCGGGAAAGATCTTCCTGCCGCTTCCGTCGAGCGCCGCAAGTTCACCCTTCGCGAAACTGACTTTTCCGATGAAGAAGCATTGTTCAGTAATCTGGTACGGGACAGCCGCAAACTGCAGGGATGGGCACTGACTGACAGGACCGATGCCATTGACAGGGACGGCAATCATGTGGCAGGACTGAAAACGGTGTATGACATGACAGCTGTCGAAGACTGCCTGCATGTGCTGTATGACTATTTCTATGAAAAACTGCTGAGCGGAGAGGAAAGCAGCACTGTTCCTTCCGGAATTTCGCTTGCTCCGATCGAAGGTGCCTGCCAGTTCTGCGACTATGCCGCGATCTGCCGTTTCCACGGTGACAGCAGGAATCCTGTGAAAATCTATGAGAATGACCTGAAGAAAGCAAAGGAGGCAGAATCATGAAAACCGATATCAGCGGCAGCGATCGCTTCCAGCAGCAGGCCATAACCGAACTTGGCAACAAAAACATCCTCGTATCCGCCTCCGCCGGTGCCGGCAAGACAAAAGTCCTGGTCTCCCGGATCATGAAGCGGGTCATCGATGACGGCGTCGATCTTGAGAGGATCATCGCCCTGACATTTACCGAAGCCGCTGCTGAAGAAATGAAAAACCGTCTTGCCAAAGAACTGCACAATATCCGCAGCCAGGCTGAAACCGATACGGAAAAAGAATACATTGACCGTCAGATCGTTTCCCTGGTCAACGCCAATATTACGACCATCGATTCTTTCTGTCTGAATATCATCAAAAAGTACTGCAGTGTGATCGGTCTTGATCCGGCTACCACAGCGAACATTCTTTCGGAAGGAAAACGTCAGCTGCTGCAGAGAAAAGCATATGAAGATGCCGTCAGGGATCTCAACAGCAGGAATCCGGAAGGACTGATGAAACTGACGGTCTGGTTTTCCCAGCGCAGCGAGGATTTCGATACCCTTTACGGCATTACGGAAATGATCCGCTCCCATGCCGATGCATCCGTCAGCCCCTCAGAATGGTACCGGCGGGCAAGGACCATGTACCGTGCTTTCACAAATCTGAAACAGCTGCCGGAAGAAGTTCAGTCTGCCTGGTTTGCCATGCTGAAGGAACAGTGTCTGGAAATTCTGGAAGCCGCCAGGACAGCGCAGGAACGTCTGGAATTCCTCGGCTTCAATGACAAGATCACGCCGGAAATGCTTAATGCCCTCATCAGTTATGACAATGACTGCATCCGTCTGCTGGAAGAGTATGACTACGAAGGCTTCCGAGCCAAACTGCATGACATGGCACAGGTAAAAATTGTCAAAGGAAAGGACAGCCGGCTTAACAGCTGCCGCGATCTGATCTTTGCCCGTATTGATGCAATGCTTGCCTGCTGCTACCCGCAGTCCGTTTTTGCCGGCCGCTCCCAAAGACAGGCAGAAATCGCATCATTGCTGGTGGATCTCTGCGAATCTGTTTCCCAACGCTTTGCAGAATTGAAGAAAGAATATGCGTGTCTTGATTTCGGTGACATGGAACGGTATGCCCTGGACATTCTGCAGGCTGCCGGTGGTGCCGCAGCCAGAAGGATCAACAGCGGCATCGATGAGATCCTGGTTGATGAATTCCAGGATACCAGCACCCTGCAGGATACGATCATCCGCACCATTGCCATGGACAAGCGGATCTTCCGGGTAGGAGATGTCAAACAGTCGATCTACCGCTTCCGTCAGGCCCGCCCGCAGCTGATGCGCGATCTGATGAAGGACGGAGCCAATTACACTCTTAACCTGCGTTACAACTACCGTTCCGACGAGCAGATCATCCGCTTTACCAATCTGCTGTTTGAACGGTTGATGAATATCGAAGGCACCCGCGATTCCTATCTTGACGAAGACCATGTCAGCGCCGGACTGGACACACAGAAAAACACCTCTGATGCCTGTGTCGAACTGGCATTGCTGGAGAAACCCGATGCCGAACTGACAGCCAAAGGCGAAAAGAAAAAGATGCGCATGGCGGAAGCGAAGTATATCAAATCATCCTGGATTGCTTCCCGCATCCTTGAAATGATGCACAATGATCCGGATCTTGCCTTCCATGACTTTGCCGTGCTGACCCGCAGCCACGCCGATCAGATCGCCCTGCGGACCCAGTTTGACCGTTACGGCATCCCCTACGATATCGATGCCCGGGAAGGTTTCTACAGATCCGATCTCTGCCGTGATATTCTGGCAATGCTGAAGTATATGCAGGATCAGGACGATGATCTTTCCCTTCTCAGCATCCTGACCTCGCCGATGTACGGCTTTTCCGATGAAGAAATCGCGAATATGATCCTGCACGGCCACCGCAAACTGTGTCAGGCTGTCAGGATCCTCCATCCGGAAATCACAGAGCGCTTTATCCGCTTCAATGAGACAGCCCGCCATCAGGGTCCCGGCGCATTGCTTGGCGCTGTTATGAATGCCGACGTAGACGGTACACCGTTTTATGAGTCCCTGCCGCCGAAGGATCAGGCAAACTTCGATTATCTGTTTGACAAGGTTTCCGGTTCTGACATTCTAACCGTAACCGAGCTGATCGATGAAATCGAAGCCGGCAGCGAAGAGAAATCATCGGAAGCTGTGACCTCAGGCAAGGATGACGATGTCGTGACTGTCACGACGATCCATCATTCCAAAGGCCTGCAGTACAGGATCGTATTCCTCTGGGGAACTTCGGCCAACCGTGACCGCTCTTCATCAGCTCGTCTGATTGCTGATGACGAACTGATGATCGGATTCGATGATGTCGATCCTGACACCAGAATCGTACTGCCGACGATCCAGAGACTCTGTATCTCCTACCGGGAAAGCAGAGAAGATCTGGAAGAGTTCAACCGTCTGCTGTATGTCGCTGTGACCAGGGCGGAAGAACGGCTGATCATAGTCGACGACGCGGCGGCAACAGCAGAGCATCGCGGAAGCCTTGCCCTGTCCGACCTGAAAAACCGCAAAGGCATTACCGGCCTGGTTACTGCTGCTCTGGAACATGAGGAAGGGCTCAATGAAGGCGGACTGCTGGAAGTACATACCATTGCTTTTGATGAAGAGGAACTGACAGAAGCTGTCTCCGGCAATAAAAAACCGGCGGAACCGATTGTCCGCTGGCAGAAGGAAACACCCTCCCTGCCGGTGATCATGACGCCGAGTTCCCTGGAACAGCCGGCCGGTATCACCCAGTCCAGAATCCTGCCGCCGCTTTCCGAAAGCAGCCGCGGCACATCCTATGGTACACTCATGCACGAACTGGCTGCTGCCCTGCCGGATGACCAGGACTGGACGGAGGAACTCATCCGTGAGTATGCCGATCCCTCGCTTCCGGACGGAGCCATCCGGGCCATGCTGAAATTCTCTGAAAGCAATCTGTATCAGGAAGCAAGGACGATGGAAATCCACAAGGAATATCCGTTCTATTACGAAGATGATACGATGCGCATCAACGGTATCATGGACTTTGTCGCTATCGGAGAGGACCGTATTATCCTGCTTGACTTCAAGACCGACCGGGCAGGTGAAGAAGATATCCGTGCCATGTACAGTCCGCAGCTCAATGCCTACCGGAATGTGCTGTCGCATTTCTACCCTGATCACAGAATCGATGCCTATGCCTGGTCATTCCACAACAATACAGCAATTCAGATAGACTGAAAGGTGCCGGGGGCACCTTTTCATTTGAAAAGGGAAGCATCTGCCTCCCTGTGCTGTTACTTGCTTTTTCTCTTTTCCAGTACTTTCAGAATGACTTCCTTGATCTGTCTGTATGCTGCTTCGCCGTCTTCGTTGGTCACGACGTTGCGGAACAGCGGTGCCAGTTCCATTTCCATCTTGGCCTTGTTGAGACGTCTTGTGACAGACGCTTCATCATCCTTGTAGCGTTCCGTGATCTGCTTCTCGAGTTCTTCCTCACTCGTCGGCATGACAAAGAATGCCACACTGTCGGGAATATTGAGCTTGATCGGTCCGACGCCCTGGGCTTCGACTTCGATCAGTACGTTCTTGCCTTTGGAAACCAGGAAATCGACCTGGGCTTTCGGCGTTCCGTAATAATAGCCGTTGAACTCCGTATATTCGAGCAGCTCCTTGTTTTTCACAGAATCCGCGAACTGCTTATAGGAAACAAAGTAATAGTCTTTGCCGTCAACTTCATTTTCCTTGCGCGGCCGGGTCGTTTCGGAAATCGAGAAGAAGAGCTGCAGATCCTCGTCTGCCAGAAGCAGATCGCGGATCTTTCCTTTTCCTACCGAACTTGCACCGGTCAGAATTACTACCAATCCATTTGCCATATATACTATCTCCTGCTATCTACAGATTAACGCTCATACAGATGACATGCAACAATTCGGCCGCCGACTTCAATCGGCTGCGGCATTTCCTGACGGCATCGCTCTGTTGCTTTCGGGCATCTGGTCGAGAAAGGACAGCCGGCCGGCGGATTGATCGGAGAAGGAATTTCACCTTCCAGAATAATACGCGACTTGGCCTTGGCGGTGTCCGGATCGGGAATCGGAATTGCCGACAGCAGAGCCGTTGTATACGGATGCAGCGGACGGTGATAGACATCCTCGCTCTTTCCCATTTCGACCATGTGGCCGAGATACATGACACCGATCTTGTCGGAAATATGCTTGACCATGCTCAGGTCATGAGCAATGAACAGATATGACAGACCCATTTCCTTCTGGATGTTTTCCAGAAGGTTGATGACCTGGGCCTGAATGGATACGTCCAGAGCCGAAATCGGTTCGTCACAGACGATGAATTTCGGATTGACTGCCAGGGCTCTTGCGATACCGATACGCTGTCTCTGACCGCCCGAGAATTCAGCCGGATAACGGCGGATATGGTCAGGTTTCAGGCCGACGATACGGAGAAGTTCGACTACTCTCTCTTCTCTTTCCTGATCCGTGTTATAGATGTTGTGAATGATCATCGGTTCCTTGATGATTTCACCGACAGTCATACGGGGATTCAGGGATGCATACGGATCCTGGAAAATCATCTGCATATCTTTACGATAAGCTTTTAATTCCGCACCTTTCAGATTGGCGATATCCTTGCCGAGGAATTCAATGCTTCCTTCTACCGGATCATAGAGCTTTACAATGGTACGGCCAAGTGTTGTCTTGCCGCAGCCGGATTCGCCGACAAGTCCGAATGTTTCGTTCGGCATGACGTCGAACGATACATCATCGACAGCTTTGACGATCTGCTTTTTGGAAAACAGACCTTTTGTGACATCGAAATATGTCTTCAGATTGCGTACGCTTAAAATCGGTTTCTCGCTCATTCTTTCACCGCCTTTTCATGGCACAGCCAGCATGCGCACTGGTGTGTTTCCGTGAACTTTGTCACCTCCGGCTGGAATTCCTTGCATACCCGCATGGCTTCGGAGCATCTGTCAACAAACGGACAGCCCTTGGGAGGAATCAGAAGATCAGGCGGGGAACCGGGAATCGGTTCCAGTTCCTTGTCTTCATCATCATCCGGATTGGCGATACAGTTCAGAAGACCTTTCGTATACGGATGCTTGTGATCATAGAAGATTTCCTTATCGGTGCCGATTTCGACGATCTTGCCGCCGTACATGATGGCGATCCGGTCGCAGAGCTTGGCAACGACACCAAGGTCGTGGGTGATCATGATGACCGATGATCCGCTGTTTTTCTTCAGCTCGTCGATCAGTTCGAGAACCTGAGCCTGAATGGTTACGTCGAGGGCAGTTGTCGGTTCGTCGGCAATGATCAGTTTCGGATTGTTGGCCAGAGCAATAGCAATAATGATACGCTGACGCATACCGCCGGAGAATTCAAACGGATACTGTTTGATTCTCTTTTCCGGGGAAGGAATACCGACCTTGCGCATCAGTTCGAGAGCACGCTCATGCGCCTCTTTCTCTGAAATATTGTTATGGTTCATGATCGTTTCCGTCAGCTGATCGCCGATTTTCATGATCGGGTTCAGGAACGTCATCGGATCCTGAAAGATCATTGCCATGGAGTTACCGCGGATATCTTTCATGATATTCTCATAAACCCGTTTATTTGCGAAATTGCCGGGGACAATATCCTGGCCGTCAAAAACGATTTTGTTTGCGTTGACGATGCCGTTATCGGCAAGCAGTCCGATGATCGAATACATCGTCTGGCTCTTGCCTGATCCCGACTCTCCTACGATCCCCAGGGCTTCTCCCTGTTCGACCGAGAAGGAAACATCTCTTACCGCATATACCGTTCCCTGATCAGTGGTAAAATCCGTCTTCAGATTTTCAACTTCCAGTAATGCCATATGACTCTACCTCACTGTTTCCGTTTATATTTCCATCCGGCTGATCATATCTTCCACGGACAGATCTGCCGTTTTTCTTTTCTCACTGACTGTTCCCTCATCCATGAACAGGATGGACTGACACAGTCTTTTAGCCGTTTGCGGCTCATGAGTGATGAGAAGCACACTCATTCCTTCGTGTTTCTGAAGTTCAGCGATCATCTGTTCTTTCGACAGAGGATCAAGAGCCGAGAACGGTTCATCCAGAATAACCAGTTCCGGATCCTTTTCCAGCGCCGTCATGATCATGACCTTCTGCAGTTCGCCCGGTGATACTTCCAGCGGCGAAGACCGGCTGATCTTTTTCGGATCTTTGACCTGCGCCTTTTCGAGAAAAGCAATTGCTTTTTTTCTTTTTTCGAAGAAACCGTCTTCCTCGTAAAGTTCGGCGATCTGAGCACCGATCTTTTCTGTCGGATCGAACGCTTCCCTGACATTCTGCATGACATATGCCATCCGCTTTCCCCTGACATCCGCAAAGGAGTCATTTTCGAGAAAGTCGAGACCAAGCTGTTTCGGGACATTGACGATGCCGTCAAAAGTCACCGTGCCGTAATCGCAGAATGTATCTGCCTTGAGGAACCCCATAATGGCATTGGCAAGAGTCGTCTTGCCGCAGCCGGAAGGTCCCATCAGAGCCGTCCATTCGCCTTTTTCCATTTCCAGCGAAACACTTTTCAGAAGCCGGATATCCCCTTCTTCCTTTTCCGCATGGATGGAAAGCTGATCCACACTTAACAGCGCCATAGATCAGCGTGAACGTTTCTTCGGGTCAAGAGCCTGGTTCAGACCATCACCGATGAAGTTCAGTGCCAGCATGGTCAGACAGATCGCCGATACCGGCCATACCATCTGCAGCGGCGCCGAGAACAGCATGTTCTTGGCTTCGTTGGCCATTGTTCCCCAGGAAGCCATCGGAATACTGATGCCAATACCTACGAATGAGAGGAACGCTTCGGTGAAGATCGCACTCGGAACCATCAATGTCGTGTTGACGATGATCGGACCGATGGAGTTTTTAACCAGGTGACGGAACAGGATGCGCATGTCGCTGGCACCAAGTACCTTGGCAGCCAACGCATATTCCTGTTCTTTCTGCGACATGACCTGGGCCCTGACCTGACGGGCCAGACCTACCCAGGAGGATATACAGATCGCCAGCAGCACCGAGAACATGTTGGATCCGAAGATCAGCATGATCAGGATGACGTACAGCAGCGTCGGTACGGAATAGATGATATCGACGATACGCATCAGGATCATGTCGAACCTGCCGCCGATGTATCCGCACATACCGCCCCAGACGATACCGATGACCAGGTTGATCGCCGCTGCCGCGAAACCGACAGACAGCGAGATACGGGCACCGTACATGATACGGATGAAGATGTCGCGTCCGAACTTGTCGGTTCCGAACCAGTGAGCCATGCTTGGCATGGCATTCGGATTCGCCAGATCCTGTGCTTCATAGGAATACCGTGAGAACATCGGCACGAAGATCGCCATCAGGACCATGATGATGATGAACACCAGGCTGACCATAGCAAGCTTGTTCTTCTTGTACTGGAACCAGACATCCTGGAAATAGGAACGCGATTTCATCGCGATAAATTCATTGTTTTTCTCATCTTCCGGAAGTTTTTCAAAAGCATTTTCCGGCAGAACCATTTTTACTTCAGCTTCACTCATGCTTTCACCTCCTACTTCAGACGGATACGCGGATCGATCATCGCGCTGATGATGTCGGTCAGGATGTTGGCCAGGATGACCAGCGAACCGTACAGGACAGTCAGCGCCATGATCAGCGGATAGTCACGGCCGGATACACTGGCTACGAATTCGGAGCCGATACCGGGAATCGTGAACAGGGATTCGACGACGAATGAACCTGTCAGCAGTGTCGCAAGCAGCGGTCCGGCATAGGTGACGACCGGAATGATCGCATTCTTCAGAGCGTGCTTGTAGACAGCCTTCCTGTACGGAGTACCTTTGCTGAGAGCAAGGATCATATAGTCCTGACGGAGTTCCTCTGACAGAGAACTTCTGGTCAGACGCGAGATCATCGCAACCGGCGAAAGTGCCAGGGCAAGCGAAGGCATGATGTAATGCTTCCATGATGTCAGACCCATGATCGGCAGCAGTTTGAGATTGACGCCGAGCAGGTACATCAGGAACAGCGCGAACAGGAAGCTCGGAACACTGACACCGATCGTCGCCACAAAGGCGGAAAGTCCCTGGATCCAGGCTTTCTTCGAGAATGCTGATACAGCGCCGAGCAGAATGCCGAGAACCATCGCCGTGATGAAGGCGGAAAGTCCTACTTTGGCGGTATACGGCAGACCGTTGGCGATGATCATCGTGATCGGAACACCTTTACGGGCTGTGGACGTACCGAGCTGGCCGCTGAAGAAATTCTTCAGATAGGTCATGTACTGGACGATGATCGGCTTGTCCAGCTGATACGCCTCGATGATCTGCTGTTTCGCCGCTGCCGAGAGTCCCTGGGTTTCACCGGCAAACGGTGAACCGGGGATCATGTGCATCAGAAAAAAAGTGATCGTCATCAAGGCAAACAGCGTTGCCACACCCATCAGCAGTCGTTTTCCAATGTATTTGAGCATATTTCATCCCTCTTTTCTTTCTGCAGAGCATTTCTGCAGTCATTCTTCGTTTCTCTTCGTAAACAGACGTCTGTCTTTGTTTACCAGGACAGACGAAGAACGGACCGAAAGCCCGCACTCTTATACGAAATACTGAGAGGAGCGCCCGAAGACGTTCCTCTCAATATTGATCGTGTTTTCAGTTTAATGCCTGATACTTACTTAGTCCTTTGTGCAGCTCATGAAGTCCAGAGTTGCAATGTGGAGTTTGTAATCATGCAGGTTGGACTGAACCAGACCGGCCTGTGCGAACTGGAACAGCGGGAACTGCAGGACTTCTTCCTGAACCAGGTAATCTTCTGCCTTATGCAGAGCTTCTGCGAAAGCAACCGGGTCAGCAGCAACTGCCCAAGCGTCATCGATCATCGCATCGAATACTTTCTGGTTTTCTTCATTAAGCAGCGGTGTTACGAGGTTGGCAGCAGTCCAGTTCTTCAGCATTGTCATAGCGGAGTCGTCTGTCTGCAGACCATAACGGCCGATTTCGATAGCGCCTTCGTCGATCTGGCTGTAGTATACGTTACCTTCGCAAGCATCGAAGTCAACATCGACGCATCCGAGAGCTGCCCACTGGCTCTGCAGTACTGTAGCAACATCCTCGTGGAAGCTGTTCTTGGAATACTTGTAAGTGATATGCAGCTTGTTGTTCTCATTATAGCCGGCTTCGTTCAGCAGTCTGACTGCTTCTTCCGGATCATAATGGAGGTCATAGCCTTCCTTGTCTCTTTCTGTACGGAAGTCACCATCGACGCCCGGGAGACCGAACGGTACATAACCTTCAAGCAGCGGATACAGATCCGTGTTGCCGATTACGTTAACGATAGCTTCTTTGTCCAGAGCAATGTACAGAGCCTTACGGACATTCTTGTCTTTCAGAGCTTCAGGACCTGTAGGACCGGAGTTGACACACAGAGAATATGTGGACGGATACATCATGCTCCACAGGTTGTCAGTACCGAGGTACTTTTCAACTGCTTCTGTCGGAACACTCAGAGCAACGTCGATATCGCCGGATTCGAACTGAGCCAGCTGGGCGTTCGGATCAGCAACGACCTGCCAGACGAGTTTTTCCATCTTGACAGCATCCTTGTTCCAGTAAGAATCGCTCTTGACAACGACAGCCTTGTCGTTCAGATCGATGGATTCCAGTGTGTAAGCACCGTTTGTCGGATAACCAGGTGTCAGTGCCCATACGGAGTCATGCTGAGGTGTGTTTGTCGGAAGCGGAGAGAATACGCCGCCGCCGCATACGTTGAGGTCGAAGTACGGAACCGGAGTCTTCAGCTTGTAAACGACTGTGTAGTCATCAACTGCTTCAACACCAACACCGCTGTGATCTTCTGTCAGACAGTCGAAGCTTGCGCCGACTTCAACAGCATGGTTACGGTATTCTTCAGCACCAACAATGTACTGGCACAGAGAACTTGTACGGAATGCATTTTCTGTACCATAGGACAGAGCACGCAGGATCGTGAATACATAGTTTTCAGCCTTGATCGGTGAACCGTCTGTAAATACGGCATCCTGACGGAGCTTGAATGTCCATTCCAGACCGTCTTCGGAAATTGAATAGCTTTCAGCCAGATCCGGATGCGGCAGGTTGTCATCGCCCAGTCTCAGAAGACCAGCATAGATGGAGTCGATAACATAAGCGTTATAGACCGTTGTAGACAGAGCCGGATCCAGTGTGTCAAACTGCATCGCGATAGCAATCGTCATGGACGAAGCATCAGCTGTCGGTTCTGTTCCGCCGCCTGCAGGTTCTGTTCCGCCGCCGCCGTTGGAGCAGCCTGCCAGACCCAGAGCCAGGACACCGGAAAGTAAAAGAGATAATGACTTTTTCATAAGTTTCTTTCCCCTCTCTTATGGTATAGGTGCATTATAAAAAATGTGAAAAACTTGTGTCAATTCTTTTCAACGGCATTTTCATGTTTTTTTCTGTTTTTCTGAAAACTTTTATCATTTTGTTACATTTGTGTTTGTTTCGTGAAAAAGTGCCCGCTTATATGCAGGCACTTCCCTTGAAATCTATTGTTGAATGTGCTTCAGAAGGCGTTTCCCTTCTCTTTGCCGTTGAGACCGAAGAAGTCAAATGCCAGCTGGATATCTCTCTCCCAGACACGCCATTCATGCGTTCCCGGGCCTTCCACCCATACCGCTTCGAAGCCCAGATCTGTCAGGTGATCCCGGAGAGCGACGAAGTTTTCCGCCATCAGCGGGTCTTCTGTACCGGTCGAGAAGAAGAATTTCGGCATTCCCTTCTTGCCGACGGATTCTTCCAGCTTGCGGTAAAGGTTGGAATAGGATGCCAGATATTCGTCGACACTGTCGTATCTGTGCATCTGGTTGTAACGGCGCAGATTCATATGCATGACATCTTTCGGATCGATGACTTCACTGCGTTTTTTGGCAAACAGCTTCTCCATTTCATCACGCGTGGCATCATAGTTCCAGGGGACGAACGACAGGGATGCGCAGCGGCTGAACTTGCGGGGATACTTGAGGGCGAATTTCAGTGCACCGGCACCGCCCATAGAAAGACCGGCGATGAAGTTGTCCGCCCGTTTATCGGATGCCGGCAGCCAGTTGTAGACCAGCGGCATCAGTTCGTCGACAAGATAGCGGTCGGCATCGTAACCGAGGGTGAAATTGTCCCATGCTTCATAATCGCTGTTGCCGACACCCGGCATGACGACGATCAGGTCCTTTTCACAGGCATACAGCTCGATGTTGGATTTGCGGATCCAGTCGCTGTAGCCGCCGAAAGTTCCGTGCAGCAGCCAGAGAACCTTGAACTTCTGATCTCTCTTGTAGAACTGCTTCGGGGTCTTTGTACGGGGTTTGTCAGGAACAATGATATAAACGTCCTGATTGCTGCCCATAAACTCTGATTCAAAATCGAGATGAATAAGTGCCATTCTTCAATTCCTCCTTAGAACTCAAGTGTATATACAACGGCATCAGCCGTTTCATGGTCTTTTGTAAAACCGAGATTCTCAAAGAAGGCAGCCGCGTCATTGCCCTTTTCCACCGGGGCGATAAAACGGCTGATATCGTTCTGTTTTGCAACGTCCTGCAGCAGCCGGATGCCGGAGGAGCCATAGCCGCAATGACGGCGGGCTTTCTCCACCAGGACATCGACAACGTGTCCCTTTTCGTTTTCGTCATAATGGTAGGAGACCATGCCGGTAAAATCCTCGCAGCCGCCGCAGTAGATGTAGGCAAAATATCTGTCCTTTTCATCCTTTCCTACCCACTCGCGGTAGAATTCCGGCCATTCCTCTTCCGGGAACGGAACCGTGCCATGATGAAAGGACATGGTTCCCGCATGTTCCAGAAGCTTTTTGCGATAATTCATTTCACTTAGTTCAGGTACGATCAGTCTAGCCATAACAGTTATCCATGTCCATTATACAATGCCGGAATCGGATACATGCAAGCACCAATGTAAAAAACGGCGCGGTCATGGGGAACCGCAGCCGTTGATCTGATTGATTCAGTTGATGATGTTGCCGTCGATCAGCACGAGTCTGATGGTGGAGGAATTCTCCAGCGGTGAACCTTCATAGACGACGATGTCAGCATCTTTTCCCACTTCCAGGGAACCGACTCTGTCAGCAACGCCGATATGTTCCGCCGGATTGATGGTGATTGCCTTGAGGGCTTCAAATTCGTCCATGCCGGCCTTTACAGCAAGACTTGCGCAAAGCGGCAGATACTGCTGGGGGATGACCGGAGCGTCGGTGATGATCGATACATGGCAGCCCTTGGCAGCCAGAATGCCCGGTGTCGTCCAGGACTTGTTCTGCAGTTCGAACTTGGAAGCATGTGTCAGGGACGGACCGACTGCCATCATGTAATCAGTTTCTGCCAGCTTGTCAGCGATCAGATGGCCTTCCGTGACATGTTCGAGTGTCAGATTGACATCGAATTCCTTTGCCAGACGGATTGCTGTCAGGATGTCATTTGCCTGGTGGGCATGCATCTTGAGCGGGATTTCCTTCTTCAGTACCGGAATCATCGCTTCGCACTTGAAATCGAATGCCGGCATCTTGGAGAGGTCGTCTCCGGCCGCTTCCTTCTTGGCCAGATATTCCTTCGCCTTGAACATCATATTGCGGACGACGGCGGCCGTGGACATACGGGCGCTGTTGCCCTTGTCCCTGTAGCATCTCTTCGGGTTTTCGCCGAGCGCGCCTTTCATGGCAACCGGATCCTTGATGATCGCGTCATCGACACAGCATCCCGTTGTCTTGACAGCGATCCATGTGCCGCCGATGGCATTGGAACTGCCCTGACCGGTAGCGACAGTCGTGACACCGCCAAGTGCGGCGTGCTTCACACTCGGGTCAAGCGGATTGTAGCTGTCAATGGCTCTCAGCTGCGGGGTGCAGATGTCATTCATTTCATTGTAGTCAGCACCTTCGAAACCGATTCCGTAGCCATCCAGTCCGAGGTGGGAATGAGCATCGATGAAACCGGGATAGACATCGAGTCCGGCTGCGTCGAAGACTTCGCCTTCCTCCGGAAGATCAGTGCCGATGGCCTTGATCTTTCCGTCTTCGATCAGAAGATCTGCTTTGTAGGGTTCTCTTTGAACCATGTCGTGGATCATGCCGTTTTTGATTAACATTTCTATTTTCTCCTCTGTTTTTCCTCAGATTGCTTTTTCAAGTTCATCGATAACTTCCTGAACACCGCTGACAACATCCCGGACCGTTTCCTCACGGAACGGGTTGTTGAGACCGACTGCTTCCAGCAGATCGAAATAGCCAAGACTTCCGCCCAGACGGCAGAGTTTCAGATAAGCGCTCCATGCTTCATCGCGGTCCTTGCGCATGCGCAGGAAGAACTGCAGTGCGCACATCGCGGCCAGGGCGTAGTCGACATAATAGAACGGATACATGAAGATGTGCTGCTTCTGCATCCAGAAACCGCCGCTCTCCAGGAATTCGTTGCCGTCATAGCTGCGCCATGGCAGATACTTCTGTTCGATATCCTTCCAGATCTTTCTCAGACCCGCCGCATCCGGCTGCTCGCCTTCGAAAACACGGTGCTGGAATTCATCCACACTGACAAGATAGGTGATCACTTCCAGGCTCTTGCTCAAATGCTCGAAACGGTAGCGGTCGCCTTCTCCTTCCGGATAGAACAGGTTATACCAGGGATCGGTGAAGAATTCCATACCCATGGAGTGGATCTCGTTGATCTCGGATGTCGAGTGACGGTATTCCATCAGTTCCTGCACACGGGAAGCCACATATCCTTCAAAGGCATGTCCGGCTTCGTGTGTGAGCACTTCCGTATCGGCGGAGGAACCGTTGAAATTCGAGAAGATGAACGGTGCCTTGTACTTCATCAGCTGGGTGCAGTAACCGCCCAGATGCTTGCCGGCTCTTGTCTCCAGATCGAACAGGCCATGCTCGACCATGAAGTCGAAGAATTCGCCTGTCTCCGGCGAAAGTTCGCGGTACATCTTCTGGGCCGCGTCGATCATACCCTGGGTATCCTTGTCCGGGGTGGAGTTTCCGCCCGGAAACAGCAGGCTTTCATCATAGTATTCCAGTTTTTCGACACCGAGGCGTTCTCTTTGTGCTTCCCTGATCTTCACCGCAGCCGGTACGACATACTTCGCCACGGCATCACGGAATTTTTCGATATCAGCCGCCGTGTAGTCGAAACGGTGACGGGAAAGATAGATCATGTCAATATAGCTGTCAAAGCCGAGCTTTTCCGCTTCCGTGCGGCGCAGCTGACAGAGTTTCGCATACTGCTCTTCAAGATTCTTCGAAGCCGACTCGTAAAGATCCGCCCAGGCCATCATGGCATCACGGCGTTCCTCCCTGTCAGTCGAAAGCATATGTCTGAGCAGTCCGTAGAAATTGCACTCCTCGCCGCGGAACATCGTCTTGCAGGAAGCCGCAGTGCGGGTGTACTCGCTGGCAATCTTCGCCTCTTCAATCTTTTCGGCAACGATTTCCTCACTGTTGGTACGGATGTCCGCATCCAGCAGCTTGAACAGCTGCGATCCGTATTCCTTTTCGAATTCGGGACGGAACGGACTGCCGGCAACCGCCTCGTTGAATTCTTTCAGTACGATGCTGAGTTTCGGTGTGACGGTATTGAAATAGTCTTCCTCTTCACGATAGAAAGCATCAGCAGTGTTCATGTTGGAGCGGATGCCAGCCAGCACCTGCATGGTTCTGAATTCGGCAATGAGGTCCTGCCGCTTCAGAAATGCTGCTTTGGCTTCAGCATAGCCTGCTGCGTTTTTGAAAGCCGCAAGCTGTTCCTTCAAAGCTGCTTCGGCAGCTTCTGCTGAGGGACGTACATACTCCAGATCTTTGAATTTTTCCATTGTTTCATTCCTTTCAAAGAAAGAGCAGGAAAACCTGCTCTTTGATTCCGTTGATTATCAGTTTGCCATCCAGACGAAGAACATGAATACGAGTGCCATAACGGCAGCGAACACAAGCATGAATGGCAGGACCACCTCAATGATCGCAATGGTCATTGCCAGTGTGTCTTTCCAGGTCCAGCCTTCGACCTGCGCCGCATGCCTTTCCTTTTCCGCTTTTTCTTTTTCCCGTTTCTTCGTCAACTGCTCCGGCGTCAGGTTTGCTTCCCTGATCTTTTCAAGATCGCGGTCTACGCGGTCCTTACTGTTAAACAGCATTCAGCGGATCAGCCCTTTTTCGCTGCTCTTTCCATAGCGAAGTGACATTTGACAGTGTGGCCCGGCTCGACTTCATATGTCTGCGGTACTTCTGTCTTGCACCTCTCTGTCGCAAACGGGCAGCGGGTATGGAAACGGCATCCGCTCGGAGGATTGCTCGGGGACGGCAGATCACCCTGAAGGATGATACGGTTGGCGTTGTTGCGCTTGCGCGGGTCAAACGACGGGGCAGCGGAAAGCAGCGCTTCCGTATACGGATGTGTGAAATGATCGAAGATCTGTTCCTTGGAACCCATCTCGACGATTTCACCAAGATACATGACACCGACCGCGTCGGAGATGAACTTGACGACGGAAAGGTCATGAGAAATGAAGAGATATGTCAGCCCGAGGTCTTCCTGCAGGTCTTTCAGCAGGTTGATGATCTGTGACTGGATGGAAACGTCCAGAGCGGAAACAGCTTCGTCGCAGACGACGAATTCCGGATCCACAGCCAGGGCTCTGGCAATGCAGATACGCTGTCTCTGACCGCCCGAGAACTGATGCGGATAACGGCCGGCCTGTTCCGGGAACAGTCCGCACTTGTCCATCAGTTCATAGACTTTATTCATCATTTCCTCACGGTTGGCAACGAGTTTATGTTCGAGCATTGCCTCACCGATGATGTCATAGATCGGCAGACGCGGATTCAGGGAAGAATACGGATCCTGGAATACGATCTGCATCTTTGTGCGGTACGGCTTCAGTTCCTTCTGGCTGAGTTTGAAGATATCCGTGCCTTCATACAGCATTTCGCCTTCCGTCGGTTCCAGCAGTCTCAGCAGGGTACGTCCGGTCGTGGACTTGCCGCATCCGGATTCACCTACCAGACCCATGACTTTACCCTTGGGAATGACGAAGGATACATCGTCGACAGCCTTGACGTCGCCGACCTTGCTCCTGAATACACCGCCCTTGATCGGGAAGTATTTCTTTAAATGGCGGACTTCAATCAGATTCTTGTTTTCCGTTGTCATTATTTCTTACCTCCCGTTACGAAGCAGCGTACGAAGTGTCCCGGCTCGACTTCGACGAGTTCAGGAACTCCGGCTTTGCATTGATCGCAGACAAGACTGCAGCGGGGTCCGAAGGAGCATCCTTCCGGCAGATCGGAAAGGTCCGGTACGTTGCCGGGGATGACATTCAGGCGGGTGCTGCTTGTGCTCATGTCAGGACGGGATCCGATCAGACCGCGTGTATACGGATGAAGCGGATTCTCAAAAATCGTATTGACGTCAGCAAGTTCCACGACTTTGCCGGCATACATGACCATGACACGGTCAGCCATTTCAGCAATGACGGAAAGGTCATGAGTGATAAACAGAATCGATGTATCAATCTGTTTTTTCAGATTGTTCATCAGATCCAGAACCTGTGCCTGAATCGTAACATCCAGAGCCGTTGTCGGTTCGTCGGCAACCAGCAGCTTCGGATTGCAGGCCAGAGCCATTGCAATCATGACACGCTGACGCATGCCGCCGGACAGAGCGAACGGATACTCATCGACGATACGTTCCGGGTTCGGAATACGGACCAGATCCAGTGCTTCAATTGCACGGGCTCTTGCTTCTTCCTTGGAAAGGCCCTGATGCAGCATCAGAACTTCCTCGATCTGATAACCGATCTTGAAGACCGGGTTCAGAGATGTCATCGGTTCCTGGAAAATATAGGAAATCTTGTTGCCGCGGATATGACGCAGTTCGGCATCGGACAGTTTCAGCATGTCCTGGCCTTCGAGCAGAATCTCGCCGCCTTCATATCTTCCCGGCGGGCATTCTACCAGCTGTGCAAGCGACATACATGTAATGGATTTTCCGCATCCGGACTCACCGACGATACCAAGTGTTTCACCCTGATAGACTTCAAAGGAAACATCATCAACAGCTTTAACAACTCCTGAATGACTGTGGAAATATGTTTTCAGGTTCTTGACCTGCAGGAGCGGTGTTCTTGTATTTGTTTCTGTCATTTTTCTGCACCCTCCTTATTTCTGCATCTTCGGGTCAATTGCGTCACGCAGACCGTCACCAAGAATGTTGAAGCAGAGAATCGTCAGGAAAATCGAAATTCCCGGCGGAATCCAGTACCACCACTTCTGCTGCAGAACCAGCAGGTTACGGGCTTCCTGAATCAGGTTACCCCATGTCGGTGTCGGCGGGTTGACACCCAGACCAAGGAAACTCAGTGAAGTTTCGGTCAGGATAACGCTTGCCATCGACAGGGTAACGTAAACGATAATGTAAGCCAGAACGTTCGGGAACAGGTGTTTGAAGATCTGCTGCTTGTTGGAGATACCAAGAGCGCGGCAGGCTTCCATGTAATCCATCTCACGCAGAGACAGAATCTGTCCGCGGACGATACGGGCAATACTCGGCCAGGAAAGAACGGCGAGGATAACGATCAGAGTCGGAATCGAGTTTCCGAATACTGACTGCAGTGTGATACAGATCATCAGGAACGGGAAGCTCATGAAGATTTCCGAAATACGCATGATGATGGTATCAACAAGTCCGCCGAAGAATCCTGAAATGGATCCGAGGACAACGCCGATCAGGCATTCCAGAGCAGTTACGGCAACAGCGACACCCAGGGAAATACGTCCGCCGTAGAACAGACGGACAAACAGGTCACGTCCGATCTTGTCGGTTCCGAAGAGATGCTGTGCGTTCGGTGCCTGGTTGGCTTCTGCCGGTGCTGTCTGATACATGGAGTAACCGGAGAACATCGGCACAAAGATACATGCAAGAATAATGATCGCGAGGATGACAAGCGAGATCATGGCAAGACGGTTCTGTTTCAGACGTCTCCATACACCGCGCCAGTAGGAATCTTTTTTGGCGGCCAGTTTAATCTGCTCATTACGAGATAATTCAGTCATAACTCAGCCCCCTCCTCAGTCATATTTGATTCGCGGATCGACTGCCGCATAGAGCAGGTCCGCAACCAGTGTCGCAAACAGTGTTGTCAGTGTCAGCATGGCGTTGATGCCGATCAGAAGCGGATAGTTTCTGGTCGTTGTCGCTTCGACAGCCAGCTTGCCGACGCCCGGCAGAGAGAATACCGTTTCCGTCATGACCGCACCGGAAATCAAACCCGGGATTCTGAAACCGATCAGGGTTACGATCGGGATCATGGCATTGCGGAATGCATGCTTATAGATAACGACCTTTTCCGACAGACCTTTCGCACGGGCTGTACGGATATAGTCGGAACGGATAACTTCCAGCATACTGGAACGGGTATAACGCATGAAGCTTGCAGTTTCAGCAAGACCCAGAACCAGGCAGGGAAGGATCAGATGATAAGCATAGTCGCCAAGCCGTACCAGGAACGGTGCGCTTGCGAGTTTCGGATCACTCAGACCAAATGACGGCAGCCATTTCAGATCTACGGCAAAAACCTTCAGAAGCAGAAGTCCCAGGAAGAAAGTCGGGAATGCCAGACCGATCAGTGAGAAGATCGTCAGGAAGTTGTCGAGATGTGAATACTGTTTTGTCGCACTGATGATGCCGGCAGGAATACCCAGCAGCATCGAGAAAATCATCGCAATCAGTGATAAAGCGAATGTACAGCCAATATTGTCCTTTATAACATCGAGTACCGGTCTGTAGTGCTTCTGCGAAAAACCGAAATTGCCGTGCGCAGCCTCAACCAGCCAGTTCCAGAACTTTACATAGAATGGCAGATCAGGATCCAGTTTTGCTTTCAGGGCAGCCTTCAGTTCCGGCGTCATCTTCGGGTCCATAATGTTGGATGTGATACCACCCGGAGCTCTGTCTACAATGAAGAACAGGATAAACAGAATACCGAGAAATACCGGAATGATCTGAAGGAGTCTTCTGATTATATAGTTTTTCATAATAATCAATCCTTTCCAAAAGAGTTTCTCAATGTTATGCGTTCAAAAACATTGGCAAAATATGAGAAATGAATAAAGCAATGAATCGGCAGTGCTGTTTCTTGAGCAGAACAACACTGCCGATGTTAATTACACGGTTTTAACCAGAGACTGATTAGTCAAGTGTAACGTTGGAGATGAGCTGTGTGAAGTCTGTGTAGACACCGATGTCATCCAGACCATGTACACGGTTGTTGATTCCCCAGATTTCAGATCTGTAGGCAACGATCAGAGTCGGAACGAGTTCGTTCTGACGAGCAGCCCATTCCTTATAGATTTCAGCACGCTTTTCCTGATCGAATTCTGTCAGACCCTGCTTCATGAGTTCCTGAGACTTTTCATCACGGAAACCGGAAGCGTTGAAGCCGCCTGCGCTGTAAGCGTCAGCGTCGAACAGACCGCCTGTCGGATCCGGGTCAATGCTCAGAGAGAAGCCCATTGTGTAGATATCGAAATCCTTTTCGCCCGGTTCAGCATCCATTGTTGTAGCAGCAACAGTGTTGAAGTCCATCTGTACGATTTCGAGGTCAACGCCGATCTGCTTCCAGGAGTCATAAGCCATACCGGACAGTGTTCCCGGCCATGTAGCTTCCGGGTAAACCAGCCAACGCAGATGCATCGGTTCGCCGTTCATTTCACGGATACCGTCGCCGTCTGTGTCAACGCAGCCAGCTTCATCGAGCAGAGCAGCTGCCTTTTCGAGGTCATAGGAATATGCGTTCAGATCGCTGACATCCGGATAAGCCCAGGAAGTCGGGGAAACAGGGCACATACCTAAGGAAACTAACTGATCAGAACCGTATTCAGCCTGCAGGAAGCTTTCACGATCCAGAGCATAAACCAGAGCCTGACGAACCTTGACGTCGGACAGAGTCGGCTTGGTTGTGTTGAAGCACATGAATGTGTAGCCGTTAGCCAGGTAGCTTACGAGGTGAGCATTGTCCATGCCCTCGACAGCTTCGACGTTTTCAGCCTTGGCAGCCGGCTGGCAGAAGTCGATTTCGCCATTCTGCAGAGCAGCAAGAATAGCATCTTCTTCAACGTTCTGGAACAGGACGCCGTCAATCTTCAGAGCGTTGTCCGGATCCCAGTAGTTTTCGTTCTTGACCATGTCAACATACTGCTTGGCAGCCCAGCCCTTCAGTACAACCGGACCGGAACCCAGCGGCTGGTCGTTCAGAGCTGCGAGCTCTTCGAAGCTGCTGTGAGCATAGTGATCCTTGGACATGATACCGTATGTGAAGTTCCAGATGTTGACCGGAGAAGTTTCAGTCATTGTGAACTTAACTGTCTTTTCATCGATAACTTCAACAGACTGGATAGCTGCGCCTACAGCTGTACGCGGACCAGCATAGTCTTCTTCTTTAATTGTGTTGTAAGTGAAAGCAACGTCTTCTGCTGTCAGCGGTGTGCCGTCAGAGAACTTGATGCCGTCTTTCAGTGTGAAAGTGTAAACATTTCCGTCTACTTCCCAAGTAGCAAGCTTCGGAATAGCTTCGCCTGTCGGATCGTTTGTGACAAGACCTTCAAAAATTAAGGAGCATACATAACTGTCATAAACGTTGTCGGACAGAATCGGGTCAAACACGCCTTCGAATCCGCTCAGACCGAAGCGCAGTGTCTGCTCACCCTGTGTCGGTTCACCGCCGCCTGTGTTGGCCTGGGAGTTGGAGCATCCAGCCATTGCAGACAGAGCGAGAACAGAACTCAGAGCAGTTGCTAAAAACTTCTTGTTCATTTTTTTCCCTCTCTTTTCAGTCCAGTCGCCTGCACAACTGTGACTATAATAAGAATTATATTCAACGCTTCTCGCTTAAACAATACTTATTTCACATTTTTTTCACTTTTCAGAAGCCTTTTCTGAAAAATCAAATCGTGACTTTTTCATTTTCTGATATGCCTGCTGCTTCGTTTTCATAATAAAAACAGATGTATCCGGCAAATGACCAAATCCATCTGTTTTTCTGCTTATTTCTTTGCTTTCAGAGACTCTCTGACAGCCGCCACACTGGTACCTTCACGGCGGGCAATCTCTGCCAGATCCTCATACTCGAGTTTTTCCCTGTGGATGCCGAATCCGTCGCTCTTTTTGATCCGCACTTTGCCATATGGCGTATCCATTGTTTCTACCGAACGTGACAGCGAATGCCGGCGGCATGTGTATTCGCGGATCCCGATGGTTGTCAGGTGTCTGAACATCAGTTCGATCATCTTTTCCTTCTGGTCGCTTCTGCACATGCAGGTAAAGACAATGCCAGGCCGGTTCTTCTTCATGTTGACCGGTGTCGAATAGACATCCAGGGAACCGGCCGCAAACAGTTCGTCTACGGCAAAGCCGATTTCTTCGGCTGTCTGATCGTCGATGTTGCATACCAGTTCCACTACTTCACCGTCATCATCTGCTTCGCCCAGGAACGCCCGGACACAGTTGGCTGCCGGGAAATCCTTGAAGCCCATTCCATATCCGATTTTTTCCGTCTTCATCGTCGGCTGTTTTTCAAACGACTGCACAAAATGCTTCAGCAGTGCCGCACCGGTCGGTGTGCACAGTTCCCCTTCGATGTTTCCGGCATAACTCGGGATTCCCTGCAGCAGATATGCGGTGGCAGGCGCCGGTACCGGCAGGATGCCATGGGCGCATCTGACCATGCCGCTGCCGGTCGCAACCGGAGAAGCATAGATCCGCTCTGCCCCGATCATTTCCATCAGCAGACAGACACCGACAACGTCAGCAATCGCGTCCATTGTTCCGACTTCGTGGAAGTGAATTTCCTCCACCGGCATGTTATGGGCATGGCTTTCCGCTTCGGCAATCAGTCTGTATACAGCCTGAGCATTGCCTTTTACAGTATCGGAAACATTCAGATTGTTAATGATTGTTTCGATATCGCTCATGTGACGATGGACGTGATGATGTCCATGGTCATGGTCATGATGATGTTCATGCGCATGCTCATGATCGTGGTGATGCTCGTGTGAATGCTCATGATCGTGGTCATGATGGTGTTCGTGTGTATGTTCGTGGTCATGCGGGTGTTCGTGATCATGGTCATGATGATGGTACTCGTGCACATCCTCGCTGACCTCTTCCTCTCCGTTGACTTCCACTTTCATGTGGGTGCCGTGGATACCGCATTTCACGGAAGGAACCGCCTGAATTTCCAGACCGTCCAGGCCGAGTCCGTTCATTTTTGCCAGAAATTCATTCTGATCTGTAAGTTCGCTGAGAGCCGCCATCAGCATATCGCCGGCAGCTCCCATTCTGCATTCCAGATAAAGTGTTCTCATATCCGGGATGTTCCTTTCTTTTTATTATTCAAGTGTTGCTGCGATCTTCTCCAGCCATTCCGTGATGTGGATGTGCTGCGGGCAGGCATCCTCGCACTGCAGGCAGTGGATGCATTCGCTGGGTCTGCCGCTGCCGCCGCTGATCAGGTTGGCGGTGCGCTTCTTGGCATCTTCCAGCTGGCCGAAGATCAGGTTTCTGTTCATGGCTGTGAAGAAATCCGGGATCTTGATCTGCATCGGGCAGCCGTCGGTGCAGTAATGGCAGCCTGTGCATGGAATCTGGTCGATTGACATGATGATGTCCATTGCTTCCCTGACAACCGCCTGTTCCTTTTCATTCAGCGGCTGGAAATCCTTCATATAGGAAATGTTGTCTTCAATCTGGGCGATGTTGGACATGCCGCTCAGAACGACCATGACATTTTCCAGGCTGGCCGCGAAACGGATCGCCCAGGAAGGATAGGACATGTCAGGACTGGTCTTCCTGAAGAGATCCTGAACAGCCTGCGGCGGATTGGCAAGCGTGCCGCCCTTGACCGGTTCCATGACAACGACCGGTTTGTTGTGCTTGAGACATACTTCATAGCAGCCGCGGGACTGTACGGAAGGATTCTCCCAGTCAGCGTAGTTCAGCTGCAGCTGGACGAATTCCGCGTCCGGATGCTTTGTCAGGATTTCATCGAGAACTTCCGGGGAATCATGGAACGAGAAACCATAATGTCTGATCAGACCCTTTTCCTTGGCTTCCTTCACATACTCCCAGATGCCGTACTTTTCATAATTGCCGATATTGTCCTTGGACAGGGCATGGAGAAGATAGAAATCGAAATATCCGGCTCCTGTTCTTTCCAGTGAAATATGCAGCTGTTTCTTGGCTTCCTCTTCATTCTTGGCAGCCCAGTTGCCGGCGTTCAGCTTGGATGTCAGGAAATATCTGTCACGCGGATATCTCTCCACCAGCGCCTTTCTGACTGCTTCTTCCGATCCGTTGTATACATAAGCGGTGTCCACATAGATCAGACCGGCTTCCATGAACTTGTCAACCATAACCTTTGTCTGTTCGATGTCGATTGTCGTGCCGTCCTCCAGGCGGGGAAGACGCATCATTCCAAAACCTAATTTCGGAATCCTGGTACCAAAAAACTCCTTCATAACTCCTCCTCTTTCCTTTTTTATTTTAATTGCAATGCTTACCTCTGTCTTTAAAAATGCCATTCAGAGAATCTTATGGATCTGCACATAGGACACCGGACTGCCGTGTTCCTTCAGAAGATCCATAAGGTCTTCCGTCTTCAGCCAGACCGTCGCCGTGTTCTCCATCGGATGCACACCGATCAGATGATCATGAAAGCGCATATCGGCAAAATACTGCACTGTGCAGCTGCTGTCGTTCAGAAGTCCGAGCGGTGTCACACTCCCCTTTTTCAGTTTCAGCAGTTTTTTCAGATCGTTTTCCGATGCAAACGACAGACGTCTTGATCCAAGAATCTCCTGCAGCGATTTCAGGTCGGCAGGATCATCGCCGCCGATGCTGACGAGGTAATAGTTTCTCTTTTTGTCATCGCGCAGAAACAGATTTTTGGCAATGCTTTTGTCGCCGTCCAGATGCAATGCGTGCATCTCCTCCATCGTATAGACGGCAGGATGTTCTTCAAAGCGGTAACTGATCTTTTTATCATCCAGCAGTTTCAGCACATCATTCTTTTTCATAACGGCACCCCTGTACATATCCTTTCACTTTCATTTCATGACGGATGGCGTTCAGCACCCGTTTCTTGTCTTTGCTCCATTGCGGTCCCAGCAGCAATTCCCCGCTGCCGTCGCCGGTCAGACGGTGAATCACGGTTTCCGGGTCGAGAACCGCCAGACATTCGCATACGGTATCGACATATTCATCCATGCCCAGTTCCCGGATGTTTCCCGCTTCGTATTCCCGGCCGAAATCAGTTCCTTTGAGGAAATGAAGCAGATGGATCTTGATACCGGAAATGCCAGTTTCATTCAGAAACCGGACTGTTTCAAGATGACTGTTCAAGTCTTCATCCGGCAGGCCGATGATGATATGGGCAATGACCGGCAGATCAAGTTCATGGAGATGTCTCACACATTCCGCAAACACTTCTGTCCGGTATCCCCTGCGCATCCGTTCCGCACTTGCCTCATGCATGCTCTGCAGTCCCAGTTCGATCCAGATGAACTTCTGCGGGAATTCCTCCTTGAGTCCTTTCAGTACATCATATATTTCCGGCGAAAAACAATCCGGTCTTGTCGCAACGGAAATACCGGCAAACAGCGGGTCGGAAAGTGCACCTTTATATAATGTATAGAGCTTCGCAGCCGGTGCATAGGTATTGGAGTAGGCCTGGAAGTAGGCAATATAATCCCCTTCCCTGCCTTTTTGTCCCGTATATCTCAGATCTTCCTTTCCCAGTTTCTGACCTTCATAGCGGATGGCAAAATCACCGGACCCGCCGGCACAGAAGGCACAGCCGCGGCTGTCGATCGTACCGTCCCGGTTCGGACAGGTCATGCCGGCATCCAGAGCGACACGGTAAAGATGACGGCCGTATGTCCGCCGGCACCAGCCGGCAAAGGAGTTATAGCGTTCTTCCATACTGTTCCTGCAGTTTCTGATTCAGCTTGCGGTAGATATGTTCCGTAAACCAGGGTTCACTGCACTTTTCATATACTTCATCCCGGGCAAACCAGCCGACCGCTTTGTTTTCGCCTTCGCGGTGATGCAGAGGCTGATTGGGATCCGCTTCCAGAAGATAGGTGATATTGAGATGAATATGGGAAGAGACATAGCTGCCGTTTTTGACATGACCGTCCACACAGAGAGCCTCAAGAGAGAAGATTTCCTCGCTTAAAGGTTTCACATCCTGAATGCCGCTTTCTTGCCTGACTTCTTTCATGGCGACACGCAGAAGATCCCTGTCGCCGTCAGCGTGACCGCCCAGCCATGCCCAGGAATCATACAGGTTATGGTATGCCATCAGAATCCTTTCGCCATCGGGCGATACGACCCATGCGGAAGCTGTCATGTGTGCTGCTGTATTGTTTCTTGTATAGATATTCTCCGGGTCGTTTTTCAGCCAACGCAGAATGACTTCCCTGTCCTTTTCTTCCTGTTCGTTGAACGGCTGATACCGTTCCAGTTGTTCAATCAGTGTCATGGATAATTCCCTTCCCTTAAAAAAATGGATTCATTGCCGCATGAAATCCATTACTTTTTCGCCGTCATGGAAACCTTTGAGATAGAGTTCCTCGATGGCTGACTTGTCCTTTGTCAAAGTGCGCATACCACCGATGTCATCAGGCGCTACGATCAGCACTTTGCCGGTTTTTTCATATTCCCTGGCCAGAGCCAGTTCGGTATTGTACATTTCCGCCCGGTTTTTCAAGGCCGCCGCTGCAGCTGGATACTCATCCTCGATCAGACGGGCTATGAATTCATCTTTCTGCGGTGTGCGCTGGTAATCCTTCGGTCTTGTCAGGACCAGCACGATTCTGTCACAGCCTTCCTCGAAGCACTTCAGAACCGGGATCGGATCACTGATGCCGCCGTCATAATATGGAATGCCGTTGACAAAAAACGGACGGTTGACAGCAGGGACGCAGCTGGATGCCTTGATTGCGTCATAGTCATCCTGGTCCATATCCGACATGTCGAAATAATGCGCCTTGCCGCTCAGGGCCTCAGTCGCGACGATCCGGAACGGAATATTTGCAGCGGCTGCCGCCTGGTAGTCGAGGGGGAATTCCCCGTCCGAATTCGACAGTTCGCCGAAGATATACTCAAGATCCACATAGTTGTGATCCTTCAGGTAATTGTGCAGACTCATATATTCCTTGCGGAAAGAGAATTCCGTATAGAACGTATGGTTTCTTCCCTTCTGGCCGGCCAGAAAGGAAATGATATTGGCACTGCCGGCAGACACGCCGATACAGTAATCGAAGCGGATACCGAGATCCATGCAGAAGTCAAAAACGCCGGCACCATAGGCGCCGCGCAGTCCTCCGCCCACATCAATGACTCCTGTTTTCATTTCAGCCTCTTTCCGCGGCGATTTCGTCCAGTGCGTCGAGAACGCCTTCGACCTGGGCAATGACCTGTCTGACTTCCCGCAGCGACTGGTTAATGCGTGACTGGGTCATCAGATCGGTAATGGGGTTGTCCAGGAAAATATCGAGTGTTCCCAGCATCGTGCCGAAATCACCGTTGATCTGATAAAAATCACCGAGATCACCGAGTTCGCGGTTCAGTTTTTTCAGTGCTTTTGCGGCTTCCTCCATCTGTATTTCCGCCTGATGTGTCTTGCCGTTCTTGATGGCGGAAATGATCATCTGTCCGCCCAGCAGATCGGCGATGCCCCAGTTGCGGGCAGACTTCAGGATTTCCTCGGCATTGCCGAGGTAATACAGCGCGTCGTTGGCGGCATTTACCGCTTCGTCGATTTCCTTGTAAAGATTCTTATTGCTCATAGTTATAGTGTATCCCTTTTTCGTAAATTTCAAAACACTATCTTACCCTGCCTGCAGCCGGTTTTTTCCATGTTCTTCGGGCAATCGCGTTCATGCACCAGGCACTGAGAACGGCTGTCACAAGCACGGCCAGCGTCCACAACGCCTCATTGCCCATAACGTCCCTGAGGAACGTCACCGGAATCCCGTGCAGCACATACAGTTCATAGGAAATGCCGCCAAGGAAAGCGATCGTCTTCCCGGACGGTCTTCTCTTCATCGCGGCTGTATTCAGAAAGATCATGAACGAGACAGCCGAAACCATATAAGCCGGCACCCTCAGTACTGGCAACATGTGCCCGATAAAGGAAAGCAGGAAAACAGCAAGCGACACAATCAGCACCGGTCGGTAATGATTCCGGATCAGGCTGAGAATCTTTTCTTCATAATGTGCCCAGGCACAGCCCAGCGGAATCAGAATGATGGTATCATAGATCCAGAAATACTTCGGAATTGCCAGAACACCGAAAGCGACATAGCCAAGAGCATATATGACAGCCGTGTACATGATTTGGATGTCCTTTTTCATAAACTGCAGTGCGGCACCCAGAACCAGCACCCAGGAAAGATAGGCGAACACATACCAGAGAAAGGATATGCCGCTGGCATTGTTGAAGTGCTCCATCAGCAGGGAAGAAAAACTCTTCACATCACCCGTCAGGGCATAAATGATCCAGTAAATGATCAGGGTCAGTACATATGGAATAAGATGAGACGGCAGTCTCCTTCGGAAGAAGCCGTTCTTCTGCGCAATCCCCTTCTTCATCAGTCCGTAGCCGGAATAGAAGAAAAACATTGCAACCGCAAGAAAACCGGTATCGAAATAGATCCAGAGCAGTCCTTTGTCAGTCACCCTCTGGGCCATATGATGCAGGATGACCAGCAATGCGAAAAAGCCGCGGAATCTTACAGTAACGGAACGATCGGTGGGATTGAAAAAACCATCCGTGCGTTCGGAAGGAATCAGCAGCAGAACAAAAGGAATCAGGGCAATCAGACTGTTCAGTACTCCTGTCATATCTTAACCATACAACAGAAAAGCCGAAGATACTTTCCGGATGAACTTCATTCCTGAAAAGAAAGAGGTAGTCTATGAAAAAATATGTCAGAACCAAACTTGTTTTTACCGGAACCGAAGAAACACTGAAACCACTGATGCAGAAGCTGACGTCTGCCGACGGCTCAGCACCAATCTCCTTTGCGGCAATCATTCCCCCGAATGATGCCGGCATGGAAGAAAGCTGGGGTGTATCGCGGGAACCGGAAGAACTCGACAGCATTCTCTGCCACAATAATACTGTTCTGGAATATTCATTTGACACACTTGAAAAAGCTCCCCTTCCCGTCTTTCGGAAACTGGCGGAAACATATCCCGGATATCATATGACCGCAAAATACGCATCCGAAGACTATGGCGAGTATTGCGGTATTTATGAGTCCAAAGAAGGAGAAAAAGAACTGTCATTTCTGGAACCGGATGATCCCTTTGTGTTTGCCTGTGAGATCTGGGATATCGACCCCGATGAGGAAATGCAGGAGAGAATGATCAATTTCGCTGAGGAATAACTCTTTTCCATGAAACCATGGCAGTTAAAAACGACAGTTCAAACTGTCGCTTTTTTTCATTCTCCTTCCGGGAATTCCGCCAGATCGTTGCAGAGCTGCCAAAATGGTCCGAAATTGTCAAGTTCATAGTAGAACCACTGGTTGTTGACTCCTAATTCCAGATTGGTCAGATTCAGGCTGATACCTGTCTTCGTGCCGTCTGCGAATTCCATGATGACACCGTTATAGTTATCGGTCACGAATGTCTCCGACGGATTGCCGATGCGGATCTTTGCGAAGGCATCCGAGAGTTCCTTCAGTGTTTTACCGTCGCTGATTTCGGCAATTTCCCGCGGTCCGCCGTGATCGATCCAGATTGAAATATGCACCGGGTTTTCTTCCGTGATGTGCCTCAGATGTTCATTGTTCAGTGCATCGCCCATTGTTTCCCCGGTTACGGGAAGATGGACAAGCGGAAGTTCTTCAGGTGTCTTTGTTCCGGTTACACTGACTGTCACTTTCGCCGCTTCCCCGTCAAGCACCTTCTGAAATCCTTTTTCGTCGGTGACAGATGTGCCGGGAAGAAGCGCCGTGTCATTTCCGTACCAGCTGAAACGGAACGTGTCGAGAATGTTGCCGTCCCTGTCATAGCAGTCAAACTGATAATCCACCTGGGAGAGATCCAGATCGGACCCGTTGGTGATCTTAGTCTGTATGTGGAATATTGTCGAATTGGTCTTCTCGTTCTTCTTCACTTCCATCGTTTCGATGCTTGCGGATACCTTTTGAAACGCATCTGCGGATTCATAGACAACTTTTTTACCGGCGCAGGCTGTCAAAAGCATGCTGATAATCATTACAGGCAGTATTTTTTTCATCTCTCTTGCCCCCTTTCAATTATACCAGTGTATGTTTCTGATGAATTCTTACAGGTTTTTATCATCATATCACACGGATTCTACCCGACCTGTATCAGCGGGCTGCAGGAGACTGGTGTTTTTCATTTAAAAAAGTGAGCCTTCTGATCAGCTGATTCTGTCCGGAAAACTCACATCACCTGTTTGATTATTTCTGTTTCTGACGGCAGAGAATACGTACTTCAGGATTCTGAAAACAATTCTCTGTCTGATGCATTCACTGCCTGGAAATGCTTATCCCTGCCTGGGACCCGGTTTCGGCAAAATGATCCAGCTGTATCCGCAGTCTTTGCAAACATAGTTTATAGAAGTAACGGGTCCGCCTGGAATAAGGTAGTGCTTCAAAACCTCTATATTATTAGATCCGCATTTACTGCATCGTGCGATGAGATTGACTTCAACATTAGTACGAATGCTGGTGCCGCCGTCAACCTGGTTTGCTTCTTCTTCCGTTAACACTTTCTTTTCTTCCATTTTTTTAACCTCCATAAATAAAATTGCGGTTATACTCTGATGTTTTTCGCTGTCAGAGGTAAAAAGAATCATCAGAACGGCTTCGGAATAACATGAAGCGGTTCGTCGGTACCGAAAGGTCCGTCAACATACGTATAGGTAACTTCCGCGTTTCCGTAAAAATCTTCTGAAAGCCAGTGAAGATTGCATTCCCAGCAGTTGGTGACCAGTCTCAGGCCCAGACCTTCAATCTGCTTGCCGACAGCGATCTGTTTACGGACACCGCATTTCGGGCATTCCTGATTGTTTTTCTTCTGTTTCCACTCTGACGGAAACGGCAGACCGCCGGCAATTGTCTCGAGCGTCTCACCGCTCAGTTCGTATTCTTTATTTACAATGATTTTGTCATCCATCTGAAAGTCCTCCCGGAAATGATTCAAACTGTTTCCTGTTCTGATTGTCCGGTATCCATGATTGCAAGCCAAGGACACAGGGAGCATGCATACACTCTTTCAAAAGAGCATTTCATTAAATAACCGCCGGACTGTGAAGTCAACAGATTATCTGTATTATGGCGGAAGAATCTCCTGCCGGATTTCCATGATCATCTGTTCAGTCCTTGTCATACGCGATAAAACAGTCAGGTCCATATTGCGCACGGCTTACTCCGGTGTGAAATCTTCAGAAAATCCGAATACTGTTTCTGCCTTTGCAAGTGCCGGGAAATATGAATACTGTTATTGCGGGTTAAAAACGAATGTGAAACAACCGGTGCGGATGTTTCAATATCAGTATTCAGTTCCGCCCAATTCTCTGTAGTGCTTCAGATACGGATCACAGACCTTGAGGTGCCGCTCAGCGAATACTTCCTCAAGACTGTAATCCCCTGTTTTGTTCACACGGAACAGCGCCGCACCGCAGCATGGACAATACCCGTTGTTTCTGATTGTCTGAAATACTGTGTATCTGTATTCTTCCGCATTTTCAAAACTTCCGACATCACCGCCGGAGACCTGGGACATCATATCCTCGTCAATGTTTCTGTTCTTTTCCATATTCTTTAACTTCCTTTGACAGTTATCTCTCCAACAATGATAACACTGTCCATACACAGCAAAAATGTTTCGATTAAAACATGCATGTAAATATCAATCTGAAAATATCAGAATTGCGGCACCGGGAACATGGTACGAACTGATTCTGCAGGCTGCCTGACAAAACAAAAACAGCCGGTCTGATACATGAATGATTTGATCAGTCCGGCATTTTTATAAAAAAAGGCGAGGCCCCAGGGCCCCATAATTTTAGCCTGCCTCGGCCGCGGGGCCTCAGCAGGCGCGGTGGGGGGGCGCTCCCCCCCCCATAATCTACACCTGATACAGTCAACGACTTCATCAAGCATACATCTTATTACAGCATACAAAAACAATTGTCAATTCCTGTTTCAATAAACCATTTTTTTTTACAGTTCCGGAACAGACTGAACGAAAACAAGCCATCCTGACGAATACGTGTCGTAATCCCATGTGCGATAAAGAAGAAACAATCCGGCAGACCGATGAGCGGGAACTTCTTTATCAGGACCCGCTTTCCTTAAAGTAAAAAGCAATGAGATCATTCAGTTCCCTGCTGTCGTTATATGATCTGAGTATCTTCAGAATGTCCTCTGAATGTACGACCTTATTGGTGTATGTCCGGTATACCTCTCTCAGGAATCCGTAAAAAGCTTCCTCTCCCATAATTTCTTTTGCGTGATACAGGAATATAGGTGCGAAAAGATATTCTTTTTCACCCGAATGCGAACTGTCGGGATACACATCCCATGGTTCGTTCAGATAACAATGATCCAGTCCTTTCAGAAAATCCGCTTCCGTTTTGCGGCGTACTTCGTCACGCGCCTGCGTATAAACTGCCAATGATCCCTCCGAACCATATTCTTTTTCGGTCTTATAGGACATCAGATCCTGATACAGCATTTCATCACTGGCCAGGTAGGATGTGATTCCTTCATCGATCCAGCCTTCACGGTATTCATTATTCCTGATGGAATCATAAAACCATGAGTGGCCAAGCTCATGCGCGATATTCCTCTGCAGAGCATTCAGATCATCATTCTGACCGTTCAGATATAACATGCCTTCGACAAAGGCAAGACCGGAATGTTCCATACCGGCAACGCCCTGAATCATTGTGTATTCGTTCCTCGCATACTGGCCTAACAGTTTCGTGTAAAAATCAAACGCGTCAAGTACAGTCTGCTTTGAAACGGCTCTGTAAGCTTCCTCTTTTCCGGCTTTCAGATAATAGTTCCTGACCGTTGTCCCCTGAGCTTCAAATGTGTCCACATCCATGAAATTCGAGACAGCCATGGCAAAATCGGAAATGTTCTTTAACTCTATGGAAGTAATGCCGTTCCCGGCTGTTATCGTACCGGCTGAAGCGACCATATAGTCTTCCGGCATCTCTATTTCAACATGATAGTCGGCAAGGTCCGGATTTCTGTTCTCTCCTTCTCCAGCCAGATATAATGGCGGATCGATCTGCCACATCCCCTCACTGCTGCATTCAACATAAGGAAAACAGAACGAAAGCAGGTAAAGCTTCCCCTTTTCATTCTTTACCACGCCAAAGCGATTCTGCGTATCGGGAATATCGGTCCAGGCATCCACAAGTATTTTTTCTGATTCACCGGGCTCAATCACATCATCGGAAAAATCAATTTTGATGACCGTGTCATCCATCAGGTATTCCAAAGGCAGATTTTTATCGAGACCTTCCCGTTTTACGCTTTGAACCTTGGCTTCCTTATCCTTATTTGCAGCAGCGTTACTGGGAAGCGCTTCTGTAAGGTAGCCTGTGTATCCCATGGGATAATAACGCAGATAAACTGTATCTACTGATGTATCCGTATTATTCAGAACACTGATACTGACCTGTTCATAAAGACGGTCATTCTGTGTATCAAGTTTCAGCTTAATGTCATAAAAAGTTGGAATCACAGCCGGCGAAGGGTCAATTTTCGCATACGTTCTGTTCACCTCCACAGGACGTTCCATATCACTGCCGTAATCTTTGGTACAGCCCGGCAGCACCGTCAGGCTGAAAGTCATAAAGATTACAACTATTGCTGTTACTGCTTTCCTCATCTTTCCTCCGTGAATACTGTTTATAAATATTATTCCTGAATATCAGAACGCTGATCATTCACATGAAGACCTGAGCCAATCTGCTCTTCATGTTCTTTCTTCCCGGCAAAGATGACTTTCAGTTTCTGTCATCCCTGCCGATTCTGCTCAGCAATTCGTTTTTCTTTTCCATCCATCCGCCCAGATAATACTCACAGGTTACGGGGTCTTTGGCCAGATAGTCGTCCGGATCGGCAAAAACCGCTGCAGCACGGCAGCCGCCGCAGCACTCCGTCCGGTATCTGCATGTCCGGCATTCCGGGTTGTGTTCCATAAAGTCGCTGACCCGGAAGTTAATAGCATTCATATAGTAGGACCCGTCGTCCAGAATCTCTTCCAGCGGTGTCTCCAGCATGTTGGGAAACTGATCTTCGATGGGACCACCCACCATGGACATGCATGGGAGTACATTCCCTCTGGGACTGACGTAGAGCTCCCGTCTGGCATGTCCGCACATCAGAGCCTGGGGGAAATCCTTTTCCTGAACTTTTTTCTCAACAGGAGAAAACTGTCTTCCGGAAGAGTTGTCATGCAGAAAGAAGCCGTCAAGTGAAAGGGATATAGGTGCACCGTCTTCAAAATACTTTGGAATGTAGTCAAGATAAGTCTCATACAGTTCCGCCTGGCTCAGATAGTGCTCCGGATATTGTTTCCACTCCCCTGCCGGGGTGGCAATACCGGTTTTCAGGCTGCTGCAACCGATTGATGCAAGCAGATTTGCCGTTTCCCGGATCGTATTCCGGTTGTCCCGGAATATCACCATCGTGGCACTGGTGCGGATGCCGCGCTCATGGCAGCGGCGCATGGCACACAGTACCGTTTTCTCGGCGCCGGGAATACCCCTCATCCAGTCATGCCAGCCGACACCATCAAAGCTGAACTGCAAATCGGGACACATCCTCCGCTTTTCCAGTTCATCCAGAAACTGATCGGTGATGAGCAGCCCGTTGGAATAGAGTGTCGGAATCATGATATCGCGGGCACGGATCTCGTCTACAAGTTCCCAGAAATCCCGCCGCACCATCGGCTCGCCGCCGGTCAGGTTCACGCACTTGATGCCGCAGCGCTGAAAAGCGTCCAGCATGGTCATGAGCTGTTCCCAGTCCGGTTCTCCCTGGGCGGCATGGGGCGCCGACATGAAGCAGTGCTTGCAGCGGTAGTTGCAGCGGCCGGTAATAGACCACTGCACCCCCTGCTTGAAGCGGGCAGGATAAAAACGGTATTCCTGCTCCTGCCGCAGTTTTTCACCATCCCGGGCAGGCCGTATAAAGCCGTTCTTTTCCCAGTGTTCATATTTTTTACGCTGTGCTTCTGTCAGTTCAGCCCAGTTGATATCCCTTTGTCCGTCACATGCCGAAAACAACTGCCAGTCTTCTGTTCCAAAGAACTCTGTCCTTGGAAAGAGCAGGCTCTGTACAGCATACGGCAGCAATTTCCAGCCCCGGAAAGACCAGGATGAAGTCAGGATATAGCGCCTTTTTTCCATGATGATCTACATGACAGGATTGTCAGTGCCATATTTCATAATTGCAGTTTTTGCACTTGTAGCAGGTTTCGTCATCACTGGGATTTGTAGCATACCTTACTTTTGCAACATACAGATTTATTCCGCAGTTCGGACATTTAACGTTCGCCGGTTCATGGGAATATGTCACATCCCAGTACCAGCATGCATCGTTGGACTTGCACGAGCTGCCCGGTTCTACCGTTGCAGCACAGCCGTCATTGACCCAGTCTCTGTCAGCACCGCCGGATACCGCATTTAACTCATCCAGTGACAGTTCTTCGCTTTCCCTGTGGCTGCTCATCTCGTTCCAGATCTGTTCTGCAAGAGCTTCATCTGTTCCTGCCTCTCTGAGAAGATCTGCCACTTCATCAACATTCTGTGCCTTCATCACTTTTGTTCTCAGTTCCTCATTACGGTTTGCCATGATATTCTCCTCCTTGTTTTATTGTATGAATCTGTGAAGTTTTATTACAATTCAGCAGTTCTGCGTCCAGTACACAGGATTCTTTCCCGGATCATTATGGTTCTGCAGGAATTCTGCTGCAGATGCACAGACCGGGAAAGGATTACTGTTTTCTGAAGCATTTCATTATATGTATTATATAGCAAATGTTCAATGGTTCACCGACCTGAAAAAGAATAATGCTGCTTTACAGAACATTGAATGACAACTTCCCTGCTTCCATCACAAATACGCATGTGTGCATGTGCTGCAGGACTGTATATAGGATATAATTTTCATAGAGAGCAGAAAAAAGCTGAATGACCGGGACTGACCGGAGAAAGGAAGCAGCTATGGAAGAGATGAAAAAACAGAATGATGAACTGCTGAAGTCAGTAAGCGATGCCAACTGCGATAAACAATCCCGTCAGCATTGTCACCATCGGCAGTACCGCAAGGATTTCGGTATAATGCGTCTGGATAAACCGATATAATATTTCGCTCATATTCCCTCAGATCCTCCGGAAGACAACAGATTACAGTGACAGTCTTATTCCATTCTGTTTCTTTCACTTCTGAAACACGCAATTCTATTATAAAATCAAATCCATAACTGAAAGTGATATTTATACCGTCCCTGCTGTCTACAAGGATGTTTTTTATCTTTCGAAAAGCAAACATACATTACCCGCTGTTCCCGCATATCTGCTTTGATGGATTTCTGATGGATGAAGTGTAATATACTAAAGGATAATATCAAGAGTTTCAACTGAAAGGAAAAGGAGAATTCAAGCATGAACAAAATCTCGGAACATGAGTATACAACCTATCCCAGACGGTTCAAGTCATATCGGTGGTATAAACCGCTTCTGGTCGCTCTTTTGACCGGTGTAATTGTAATCATTGGAGGATTTCTGATCAGTTTCCTGGCAAAAGCGGTCTTCGGATTTACAAGCGACGCCAGCGGTTATGACGGCATGGATTTTTATACGGCAGGCGGGGCCTTCTATAACGGCGCCCAGGCTGCCATCATGGTACCGGCCATCATGATTGCAACCCTGATTGTCAGAGACCGTCCGATCTCTTCTTATTTTTCATCCATGGGCGGCTGGCGATGGAAGGTATTCCTCAAAACACTTGCGGCCGCATTTGTAATTCTTGGCATTCCGACAATCATCTGGTATCTGACACGGGGAAGGCTGAGTGATACCAGATTCACGCTTGGCGGATTCCTCCTGCTGGCTCTTTTCATCCCGTTTCAAGGAATCGGCGAAGAAATGCAGTACCGGGGATTCTTCACCCAGACAGTCAGCAGCTGGTTCATGGTGCCGATTGCCGGTATCATTGCCCAGATCGTGTTTTTTACGGTAGTTCATCCGTATAACATCGTCGGCATCATAGAAATTGCCGTATCTGCTGTTATATATGCATTGACCTGTGTGATCACCAAAGGTCTTGAAGCACCATCAGCCCTGCACATTATCAATAATGTGACGGAAATATTTATGGCAGGCTTCGGCTACGGAATCATCACTTCTGAACAGAACATTCCGAACATTGCAGTCAATCTTGTTCTGAAAATTCTGTTCTTCGCATTTATTATCTATGCAAACAAAAAATTGCACTGGTTCCATGAAGTACAGCGTAATGATGTTGCGGAATTCAATGCCAGACTGAAATAATCCATAGATTATTCGACTTAGGTGATCCAGCTTGAGTTATCTGGCTGAACTGGTAGTTGTTGGTTCATTAATTTTGTTAAGGATCTAAGAGCAAGTCTTCCGGCAAGCTGAGATGCTCTTTAATCCATTAATTTCAGGATGTTAATCATCCTGTTTTTTTATGTACTTGTGTGGTTCTCTTGCAATTGCAAGCCTCTGCCGCAACGTCCGATCCGGTTCAACCGCGATCTCCATCATCAGTTCTTTGATATCTGCACCGACAGTATTAGCATAACTGCAAATAAAAGCTATGGAAGGATCTTTGGCATTCATTATATTTCAATGATGGTTTCAATCATTTTCCAATGAACGTTTCATTTGTGAATTCAATCAAAAAGAGCAGATCCTTGATGTATCTGCTCATACAGAAATACTGCTGCAGGAGAGTTTTATTTCCAGGCCTTCGCGCACTCTTTCAAATCAACATATGTGATTGCATTGCCATAGCAGGCATCCGATTCATAGCACCAGCTGCCATCTTCTACCGTTGCATTGCAATTCGGAAAGCTATTGTCATAGATTCTGTAGTAGTTGGATCTTGCGCAGTTGATATTCACTGCACTGTCACATAAACCGGGATAGCTTTTCCCTCCCGCTACATATGAAAGTTCTTCAGCGGATACTTCCTGACTGAACACTTCTTCCTCTGTTATTGCTTCTTTCATAAATGTTGCAAATGAATCAATATCTACACCAAGCTTTTCGAATAGTTCCTTCTCGGAAACCGGGTTCTTTTGTGCACCTTCCAGAATTTTCTTCTGCTCATCTGTCAGTTCGCCTAAATGTTTTACAGCTTTATTGATTTTTTCTTTATCCATCATTTACCGTTCCTCCCCCCCTCGGATCAGACTGCCTCTCCTTGTTTCAATCTTATCATAAGCAGATAAAAACGGTTATCAAAACATACTAACGAGCACTTTATTAACCTCGGTGCAACTTGCACCATAACAAAAGGCATCATCCATCTTTCGGATCAGTGCCTTATCTGGAATTCTTTACAATACAGTTTTAGCGCAACATATTTATCACATAAGCTCCTTGAAACAGATTACAACCTGGACAACAAGCCTAAATACAACAACTACTTCAAGCAGAAGTTGAACTACAGAGATTTGTACAACATGATCCTCTGCCTCAATTCAAATCTCTCCCTCGCCTATCATCTGAAAAAGATGTACCGGGACTTCAACCGGAACTGTTCCTATGCGGACGCGCCCGCTCAACTTGACCAGCTGATCGAGGCATTTGAGGCTGCGAACCTTTACTGTTATAAGGATTTTGTCTCACTACTCAAGAACTGGAGGACTGAGATCATCAACAGTTTTCAGCGTCCTTATGACAATTACAAACAGTCCAACGCTCTGACGGAGCACTTCAATTCCCGCCTGCGTGAACTGATCACTGTCTCAAACGGATTTGCCAACTTCGAACGATTCCGGGCAAGGGCTATCTACTCTCTTAACAACCATACTTTTTATGTACTCACAAGTTCCCTGAGTTCCAATAAGCGCAAAGGAAAGACCCGCGGCCCTTACAACAAATTAAAGGAGGTCCTTCTTGAAGACGATCGCAACAACCATGTCGACACTATGAACGACGATTAACACTTCTGACAACTGAATACACTCAGGTTCTAAGCACATGAAAAGATGGCACTTCATCACTTTTGATCATGATAAATGCCATCTTTTTCTCTTCTCAAACCCCGTCTGATTTTATTGCACGGTTTTTATAAAACCCCGCCGGATTTTACATTACCTTGAAAAGGACAGAAAAAGCCCCGGACCGTTGAGCGGCCTGGGACTTGTCATGATCTGCTGCTTTTCTCGATTCGCTTTACTGTGAATCACAGCTCACAATAGCCGGCCGAGAACAGATTGTATTCTGCGGCAGTTTTGTTGACCTGCGTCTTTGGCGATACGTTTCCCGATGAGTGATGATCTTAACCAAAGTGAGCTTTGCCTACGCGCACGAAGATGCTATTATTACCTGCTCCCGGGCGCCCAGGAATCTGCCCTTATTTCCCCGTTCCGGGCGATCAGCTTGAAATTCTGTTTCCATCCGCATTTCGGACATACGAAGGTGCCTTCGTAAGTCATAGTTGCGTTGGGAGGGATTACCTGAATGAGCTCCTTGTACCCTAAGCAGTAGGAACAAACGAACCAGTATTCGGTGTACCCGTCTTCTCTATCTTCGAACTGTCCGTGTCCGCCGGCTACCTCTTCGAGTTTATCAGTATCGATCGTATCGATCTTCTTGCCTTCTTCCATTTTTTTCTCCTTCTTTTTTCCTTATATCATGATGATTTGAATATTGCAAATACAATTGACCGTTGCAATTTCTGTTACGCAAACTTAATTATACCTGAAACCTATAAGTAACGATAATTAGTGCTTTTTACATTTCGGTGCAACTCAAATCTGTTGAATTCCGTCCCTGTCAAGAACATAGACCTTCCGCGCGGTTTCCTGAATGAACATGCGGTCATGGGAAACACTTATCACACAGCCGCCGAATTCCGAAATCATCTGCCGGATGACCGGTCCTGACAGCGGTGAAAAGTTGCGGGTCGGCTCGTCGAGAAGCAGCACATCGGCTTTATCGAGATTCATTTTCAGCAGCAGGATCTTCGCCTTCTGCCCGCCTGAGAGATCGCGGATGGCATGTTCCATTTCATCGGTTGTATAGCGCATCGCGCCAAGATACTGCCTGGCCGCTGTCACGCTTTCCTTATCCCGCAGCGGGGCCAGGAATTCAACCGGCGTGACATCAAGGTCAAGCAGGTCCTCATAATTCTGGGGCATATAGGCTGCCCTGATATCATCTCTTGCCAGAAGCTCTTCCGCGATAATTCTTAACAATGTGGTCTTGCCGCAGCCGTTGGCGCCGGTGATGCATATATGTTCCGGGCCGTAGACCTCCAGATGGATGTCCTTTGACAGCAGACGGCCGTCCGGCGTCTTCAGCTCATCCAGGTGAAAATCCAGGATCTTCTTGCCGGCGGGAATGCGGCAGTTCTCACTGAAGCTGAAGCCGATCGCTTCTTCCTGTTCGGGAATCTCCGTCATGTTTTCACGTTCCCGCTCAAACCGCTTTCCCAGCGACTTGACCGCGTGCATCTTTTTCTTGAGCAGCCGGCCGGAGTGGGGATCCTGGCGGGAGACGCTGTTGAGCTCATGATTGACCCGCTGCTGGATTCTGCGGTAGCGCTCCATCCTGGCCGCGTCCGCCCTTCTGTCCCAGACCGCCTGCTGCATCTGCCGCTCAAACTGATCGCTTCTCTGGCTGATGTAGTCCTCATAGCCCATGGCCGCCTGGGTGATGCGGCTCTGTGTTTTCCTGTGCAGCAGCTCCATATGGATGATCCGGGTGGCGGCGCGGGAAATCAGCACCTCATCGTGGGAGATGAACAGTACCGCCTGTTCAGAATGGATGATCAGATCCTCCAGCCATTCCAGGGTTTCAATATCAAGGTCGTTGGAGGGCTCATCCAGCAGTAAAACCGTCGGCTTTGACAGCAGGATCCTCGCCATCTGGACCTTGACCTTCTCACCGCCGCTTAAAGTGGCCATCACCTGGTCGGAATAGAAAATATCACCGGGAATATGGATGGAAGCCGCCAGTCTGCCCAGTTCCTTCGGGCCGCACTCCGTGAACTGCGGTTCTTCCATAAAGTATTCATAAATTGTTTTGTCAGCGTCTTCCGGCGGCAGCTGCTGGGGCAGCCAGCTGGTCTTTTCCTTCTCTTTGAGGCAGATGCCTTCCGCATCCGCGTAATCCTCAATCAGGGCAGGATCGTGGATCCACTTCAGAAGTGTGGATTTACCGTTGCCCTCTTCCCCGATCAAAACAGCCTTGTCCAGGCTGTTGAGTACAAGATCAAAATGATCAGCCAGGACACGTCCGTCCCGTCTGTATGTGATCGTCAGATTCTGTATCTTCAGCATTGTCTGCGTAACCTCTTTTTTGACACGATAAAAAATGAATTGAAACGATGTATGTCAGAGTGCGTTTTCCAATGCTTACAGCTTCATCCTATCACTGCGCCGGAATGATTCCGGGCCCTTTCTTCAAGCAGATTATAGCAACTGTTCTCCCCGTATACAAATGTATTCTGTTTTTGCCTTTCGGTGCAACTTGCACCATTACATACTTTTCTGTGCAATTCTGTTTTTGTCATTCAGATATGCATCAATTTCTTGCTCAATCTGCCCACTATATCAGTACTTTGATATCTGCACCGACAGCATTTGCATAACTGCAAATAAAAGTAATGGAAAAAACATAAAAATGTTTTTGATCTTAAGCTTGAATGATTCAGAACTAGAATGTATACGGAAAAGGAGTTTTCCAGAAACTGCATTGCCATATTTTTTTTCACATCTCTTTTTTGCAGCAGACAGCGTTTGTTCCTGATTACTTGATCCGGGAAGAAACTCAACATGTGCAACATACTTATCTTTTGTATACACCACTTCGCATGACAGTATGCTTTTACTCTTTAAAACCTCATTAGCTATCTTAAACACAGGAACACCTGTATTTAGATGTTTAATCCTTGATCGTATATGTGTTATCTTCACCCTTTACTGCCTAGGTTTGCAAAGCATTTTCCAAGTTTTCTAATACTTCATCAAATAGATGTCACCTCCAAAAAAGCACTATCCAAGAGCCTTTTCTATTACCGGATTACATACCGCAGACGGATACCGACGGTAACCTGCATGCGGTATAATATGTCCAAGGAGGTATCTCATGAACGGCAAATACCAGCCCGGGCAGATAGTCTTTCTGACCGGAGGAAATACGCATCTTATCAAGGAAGCAACCGTTCTGAAGTACGCCGGAGGTTTCTATACGATCCGCTTTGAAAATGGCGGAGGTATCAAAGTGAGAGAGTCCAGGATCTACCCTTCTCGTAAAGAAGCTGAAGCAGCGATCCTGAACAGAAAGAGATAAACAAATCGGGATTTGGAGAGTTGTATATGGACGAGAGATTACTCGGTAAATGTGGCTACTATTGTGGACAGTGTCCAAGTTTTATCGCTGGAGAATGTACTGGATGTATCAAAGGAAATAAGGATGGCGTTTGCTATACACGAGACTGCGTCTTAGATAAGGGCATCCTATCTTGTGGATTGTGTCAGGAATTTCCTTGTGAACGAATTCAAAGTGATCACAAAGCAACACTTCTCAGCCCCCTGTGGCTTAAGTGGAAGGCGAGCCAAAGAGAATCATAAATCGGAATTTGTCAATCTGTTAAGCAGTTTTTCTGGTATGAGACACCAAAAAAACGTTGAGATTTATATGGAGAGAAAGGAAATGACGTATGGGTTTAGTCTGCAAAATAACCGGTCACAAGTGGTATAAATTGCCTGATAGTAAAGACGGTTGTACATGCTCGCGCTGCGGTGAGCGCAATTATTCCGGCGTTCACAACTGGGGTCCTATACAGCCCATCATTGATGCAAAGACAAAGCGTTTTGACAGAATGAAGCATCAGTGCACTTGCGTATGGTGCGGTCATTCACGCTACGGCCGACATTGCTTTGAGCTGAGTGAAGGCTGCACAATTCGCTGTACCGAGTGCGGTTATGAGACACCTTGGCACGACTTCGCCAACGGTGTCTGCACGAGATGTGGAGAGGATGAGAGCGCATTCTACCGCCGCCTCATTCTGTCGGGGGACGTGCGTCTGTCGGATAGCGAGGAGGCACCTTGCAAGGACGCTTGGCTCTCGGGCAACTTTCAGTCTATACGCTACAGCGATCATCTGCGAAAAGCCGCAGATCTGGCGGAAGTCGTAATGTGCTACGAACCGTGGGGCTCTGAGGATTCGAAAGGAGATGTGCTCTACGTGTATCTGAAAGAGCGGGACGCCCTTAAAGCATGTGTGTACAGACTCGGCGAGCTGGCAAAACGCGGTGGAGATGAGGCGGCTGAAGCGAACAGCGCTCTTTACCAGATTGCACTGTCAGGTCCAGAAGTCCTCAGGAGCCTTGCATGGAGTAACATAAGCGATCCTGAACTTGCATCCGACCCTACGCTTGCGGAGGTCTCGGAAACTTGGAAGATAGAGGTTGAACGCTCAATAAAGAACCACGAAGCATGGAAGAGGTTTATTGAAAGTGATAGTGTGTGACACGATTGCTTTTGTAACACCATCCGCTTCGAGAGCGGCGGAGGTGTCAGGGTAAGAGAAAGCAGGATCTACCCGACCCGCAAGGAAGCGGAACAGGCTATCCTGAACAGAAAGCGATAAATCGGAATTTGAAGGGAGAATCACATGCTCAGATATGTCAAACTGCGGGAAATGCCGGAATTGAAAGAGCCCGCTGCAGAGTGGTTTCACCAGAAGTG
>CACYXJ010000006.1 GCA_902778375.1 uncultured Erysipelotrichaceae bacterium | reverse complement strand
ACAGTGCAGTTTTCTTTCATTCTGCACTGTTTCTGTAAGAGTTATTTCTTCTTTCCTTCAACGTTTTTGAAAGTGGAAGTTAACTTTTCACTTCAGCTTATTTAAAACAGAATTCTATCTGTTTATTCATATTCAATTTGTTATGCTATTATATTTTATATATTAAATTTGTAATGTATTATGACTCTCCGGCATCTGGAAATTTTTTGGCTGTATGCGGCAGTATGTCCATGACAAAGGCCGCCCGGCAGCTCCATATGGCACAACCTGCAGTCTCCCGCGCGATAGCGGAACTGGAGGAGTTTTATCATGTCTCCCTCTTCGACCGCATCGGCCGCAGACTCTATCTGACATCCGCCGGCACCGCCCTGAAGCAGTATGCGGAAACGATTCTGTCCCAATACGAAGAATCAGTGTCCGTCCTGCGCAACGAAAGCACTGTGCAGAAATGCCGGCTCTGTGTCTCGCCGGCTGCCGGTGAAACGATCCTCGCCGATCTTATCGAAGTCATCAGCAGCCGCCTGAAGGATATCGATCTTACGGTCGGTGTTCATGATGATGCTGTAATTGCGGGAATGCTGAAAGCAAACGACTGCGACATCGCCATCATGACACCGGAAAAGGATCCGCTTTTCCATACAGTTCCACTGTACAAGGACAATTATGTCTTCGCGGCTTCATCCGGCCTGATCCCGCAAAGTCATATTCTCCGTGAGCATCTATTGAAACAGCGGCTTCTGCTGCAGCCAAAAGGCAGTTTTGCCAGAAATCTTGTCGATCCCTATCTGGAAAAGATCTCCTTCCCATCCTCACAGATCTGGGAAAGCGAGTCCGAAGAGGCTCTGTTATCTCTTGCGGAAGCAGGTTTTGGCATTGCCCTTCTGCCGCAGTCCCGTCTGGCAAAAAGACGCGGTTCCCTCCATACTGTGACTGCCGGCAGCGAACTGCTGCAGAGAAAAATCTGTCTTGTCATAATGAAAGGCCGGTTTCTCAATCAGAAAACACAGGCCTGTATGGAAATCATCCGCGATTATTGCAGAAACCGTTAAAAAAGGCGCTCCATATGGAAGCGCCTTTACTGTGATTACTGAATTCTTGTGCCCGGTTCGAGACCGTTGACTTCAACAACACCGATCTGGATGCTGTCTCTGCCAGCCAGCAGCATACCCTGGGATTCCACGCCGCGGATCACCGCCGGTTCAAGGTTGGTGATGACGACGACATGCTTGCCGACGACCTGTCCCGGTGTATAGCTCTGGGCCAGACCGGATACGATCGTTCTCTTTTCGCCCATACCGAGATCAATCTTCAGCACGAACAGTTTGTCGGCATTCGGATGCCTTGTGCAGGAGAGGACTTTCGCTACTCTGAGTTCGACCTTCTCGAAATCTTCGTAGGTGATGTTTTCCTTCTTCTCACTGATCTTCTTGGCAATTGCCGCGTAGGTCTTTTCCTTTTCCTCGACCTTTTCCATGACTTCCTTCTCATTGAGTCTCTGGAAGAGGATTTCCGGCTTTTCGACGACCTGGATGCCGTTTTCGAGATTGCCGAAGAAATCGAGAGAATCGCGGTCTGTATATTCCGTGTTCAGGGAACGCAGGATCTTTTCCGCGGTCTCCGGCAGGAACGGTTTCAGCAGGATGCCGCCGAAGCGGACAGATTCCAGCAGGTTATAGAGAACCGTTGCCAGACGGCCGATCTTTTCCGGATCCTTGGCCAGTGTCCACGGTGTTGTCTCGTCGATATACTTGTTGCATCTGGAGAAGAGGTCCAGGATATCCTGAATCGCATCTGCGACCCGCAGGTCGTCCATGTGGGCGTCTACCTTGCGGACCGTTTCCCTTACGGTGTCCTTGAGATCGTCGTCGACATCGTCTTCTTCAAACGGGTTGGCAACGATACCGTTGAAATACTTGTTCTGCATCGACAGGGTACGGTTTACCAGGTTGCCGAGGTTGTTTGCCAGATCGCTGTTGATTCTTTCGATCATCAGGTCGTAAGTCACATGACCATCCTGGGCAAACGGCATCTCATGCAGCATGATATATCTGACCGCATCCACGCCGAACATCTGTACAAGGTCATCAGCATATATGACATTGCCCTTGGACTTGGACATCTTGGAATCGCCGGTCAGCAGCCACGGATGACCGAAGACCTGCTTCGGAAGCGGCTCGCCCAGTGCCATCAGCATGATCGGCCAGTAAATGGTATGGAAACGGACGATGTCCTTGCCGATCAGGTGCAGATCTGCCGGCCAGTACTTTTTGTACAGTTCGTTATGATTACCGTCGGTATCATAGCCAAGGCCGGTAATATAGTTGGACAGGGCGTCGATCCATACATAGACGACATGATCCGGATCGAAGTCGACCGGGATGCCCCATTTGAAGGATGTACGGGAAACACAGAGATCCTGCAGACCCGGTTTCAGGAAGTTGTTCAGCATTTCGTTCTTGCGGCTTTCCGGCTGAATGAAGTGCGGATGTTCCTCAATATACTTGATGAGTTCCGGTGCGTATTTCGTCATTCTGAAGAAATATGCCTCTTCGTTGGTCGGCTTGACTTCACCGCCGCAAATCGGACATTTGCCGTCTTCCGTCAGCTGGCTCTTGGTATAGAACGCTTCGCATTCATGGCAGTACAGGCCTTCATACTTACCTTTGTAGATATCGCCCTTCTCATACAGCTTCCTGAAGATCTTCTGGACCTGGCGCTCATGATACGCATCGGTCGTGCGGATGAAATGATCATAGGAAATGTTCATGCAGTCGAACTGTTCCTTGATCACGCCGGAAACTTCGTCAACGAATTCCTTCGGTGTCTTGCCGGCTTTCTTCGCTCTTTCCTCGACCTTCTGGCCATGTTCGTCAGTACCTGTCTGGAAGCGGACATCATAGCCTGTCTCTCTCTTGTGTCTGGCGATCGCATCAGCCAGTACGATTTCATAGACATTGCCGATATGCGGCTTGCCGGCAGCGTATGCGATTGCGGTCGTAATATAGTAAGGTCCCTTGTTTTCCATTTTCATTCACCTCCTGAAAATTAAAGACGTCCCAAATGAAAGGACGTCTTGCACGCGGTACCACCTTTATCTTGCCCGAAATGATCGATCGGGCCCCTCTCTGTGATAACGGACGTCTCCGGGTACGGCTCAGATTGCCGCACCAGCTCCAAGACCATCTTCATCAGTTCTCCAAAACAGGCTCGCACCTCCCGCCTGCTCTCTGCATTTTTCCTTCTGACTACTCTTCTTATCGTCGCTTATGAAAACATTATAATAAAGGAAAATCGTTTTTTAAAGCATAAACAAAAGAAAAAGAGCGGGGTTCCGCTCTCATGCGTACATCAGTTTTCTAATGATTAGAGCTTAACGACGTTTGCTGCCTGAGGACCACGGTCACTCTCAGTTACATCGAAAGTTACAGACTGACCTTCGTCTAATGTCTTGAAACCTTCCCCCTGAATTGCAGAATAGTGTACGAATACATCGTTTCCTTCATCTGTTGTGATGAATCCGTAGCCTTTCTCGGCATTGAACCACTTAACTTTGCCTGTTGCCATCCTGGTTTTGAATCTCCTATTCTATGTACCCGGTGGGACATTCCCACTTATACAAAGTTAAGTTTATACTTATTTACTTTCAAATACAAGATTTTATACCATAATTTTCACATATTCTGTGCCGTAAATACCGGTTTTTTACCCTCTTCCGGCATGAATCTGGCCAGGGCATCCTGCAGACAGAGATCCCAGAATCTCCACTCGTGGCTGAAGCCGGGAATTTCAAAGAATTCCGCCGGTATTCCGTTCTCTTTGGCATACTTCCGGAAAGCGAGGAAGTCCTGATAGGCGATCGGATCCTTGTCGCCGCAGGCAAAATACATCTCCGGCAGCTTTTCGCGGTCACCGTTCTCCAGCTGTTTCAGCAGGTTCAGCGGCGAATCAAGATAGCCCTCCATACCGCCGAAATTGTTGATCAGGTTGTATTCCCTTGCCGCAAACGGATTGGCGGGGTCGGGTTCCTTCAGCACCTTCGGTGACGCCGAGAAGCTGTAAACCGCATGGAAACGCTCCGGTTTCGAGAAGGCATAAACACAGGCGCCGCGTCCGCCCATCGACAACCCGGCGATGAAATTATCCTCCCGCCTGTCGCTTACCGGCAGCCAGCCGTAAACCATAGGCATCAGTTCTTCGAAGAAATAGGAATAGGCCTGATATCCCATCGCAAAAGTGCCCCAGTCCACATAATTGGTATTCAGTGCCGATGGCATGACGACGGCGATCTTCTTTTCCGTTGCATACAGTTCGACATTGGATTTGCGCAGCCAGTCGCTGTAATCGCCATAGGTTCCGTGCAGCAGCCACAGTACTTTATACTTTTCCCCTGATCCATACAGATCCTTCGGCTCCTGGCCGTAGGAAAGATCCGGCAGGATCACATTCACATCGGTCGTGCCGCTGAGGTATTTGCTGGTAAAACTCATATGCAGTAATGCCATAATGATCGTTTCCTTTCATATCTGTATTTCATTGTAATTTGCCGCTGTATCCTTTGGCAAACCATTCCTGCACATGTAAAAACTGCGGCAGTTGTTTCTGCCGCAGTCTCTTCATTCTCTTATTTGTAGCTGTCGTAGTTATACAGGTTATATACACGGGAAACCGGCGAATGATTTTCGATCGAATCGATTGTTCTGGCGATCATTTCCGATACCGACAGGACTGTGATCTTTGTGGTCTTGGCAGCCTGTTCCGGTGTCAGGGCAATGGTGTCGGTGATGACCATTTCCTTGATCGTGGACTTCTCGATCTTGTCGAGCGCGTCGCGGGAGAAAACACCATGGGTAATGCCGGTGTAGATATCCTTGGCACCATGATCCTTCAGGATCTGGCAGCCGGCAACGAGCGAGCCTGCTGTATCGCAGATATCGTCGATAACGATGCAGTTCTTGCCTTCGACGTCACCGATGACATTCTGAGCTTCGACCATGTTCGGCTTCGGTCTGCGCTTGTCGATGATTGCGATCGGTGCTTCCAGAATATCGGCCAGTCTTCTGGCTCTGGTAACGCCGCCGTGATCTGGCGAAACGACAACCAGGTCTTCCTTATCGAAGTTCTTTTCCTTGAAATACTGTCCGATCATCGGAACTGCTGTCAGATCATCAATCGGAATATCGAAATATCCCTGGATCTGGGCAGCGTGCAGATCGAATGTCAGGATACGGTTGGCGCCGGCAACCTGCAGCAGGTTGGCAACCAGTTTGGATGTGATCGGCTGGCGCGGCTTGGCCTTTCTGTCCTGACGGGCATAACCGTAATACGGCATGATGATGTTGATGGATCCGGCACTTGCCCGTTTGCAGGCGTCGATGCAGATCAGCACTTCCATCAGTCTTTCCGTGACCGGATTGCATGTGGACTGGATGATAAACACGTTTCTGCCGCGTACGGATTCCTGCGGTTCAACGAGGATTTCCCCGTCCGCGAAATGTTCAACTTTGATTTTTCCTAAAGGAATTTCCAGCTTGCGGCACACCTCCGCCGCAAGGTCAACACTTGATGTCAATGCGAATACTACCGTTTCTTTGACCATGATGTCCTCTCTTCCGTTTGTAGCCGATTTAAGTAAATCACTTTTCCTTTCGCTTCGTCAACTCTGTGAAAAGGCTAATTTGCCGTTTTGAGATAGGCTTCCGCCCGGGCAAGCTCCTGGACGTCGTTGATTCCCTGTACTTCCGCATAATCGTCGGTTTTAACTGCCTTGACAGTCTTTCCCTGATTCTTGAGGATTTCAACCAGGTCGGTGATGTAATACTCCTGCTGGGCGTTGTTGTTCTTCAGCATCTTCAGGCCTTCAAACAGGGCTTCGTTATTGAAGCAGTAAATCCCGGTATTGACTTCCCTGACTGCTTTTTCTTCTTCCGTGCAGTCGCGGAATTCGACGATTTTTTCCACTGTGCCGTCGCTGTTTCTGATCACCCGGCCATAGGATGCGGCATCTTCCGGCTCGGCTGTCAGCACGACCATATCGGCGTCCCTGCATGCTTCATACAGAGCGGCATAGGTGGACGGTCTGACACAAGGGCAGTCGCCGTTGGCAACCAGAGTCAGTCCTTTTTCACCTTCCAGCATCTTTGCCTGCATGACGGCATGACCGGTGCCGAGCTGCGGCTCCTGAACTGCTGTCTCGCACCTTCCGGCCAGAACTTCCTCAACCATTCCGTGTTTGTAGCCGACGATGGCGACGATTCTTTCCGCTCCTGCTCTCTGCAGATTTTCAAGATCCCGTTCAATCATTGTCATGCCAAGCACCTTGTGCAGTACCTTCGGCAGATCCGACTTCATACGTGTGCCTTTTCCGGCTGCCATAATAATCGCGTTTTTCATTACTCATATCCTCCCAGTATTCTTGTCCGGCGGACAAAATAGTGTTCTTCCTTCATTTTCCGCATCGTATCTTCGAGCAGACCGGTGTTTCTGGTGATCGCAAAGACTGTCGATCCGCTTCCTGACATCAGGACACCGTCGAAGCCGGCATCCACCAGTTTGTTTTTGACAGTGCGGATTTCCTTTACCAGTGAGACCGCCGCATCTTCCAGGCTGTTGCCGAGGGAAGAGACCACACTTTCATAATCATTCTCGATCAGTGCCCGCATCATTTTCTGACAATCGGGATGTTCGTTTTCCTGCGAATCCACGATCGCAAAAGCTTCCTTGGTGGAAACGCCGCGGCGCGGTTTGACCAGCAGGATCTCGAAATCCGGATCGCAGCGGAACGGTGTCAGTACTTCACCGATCCCCTGTACCAGAGACGGCCTGTTCAGCAGACAGAACGGCACATCGGCTCCGACCTGTTTGGCAATACCGATCAGTTCCTCTTCTGTTGCCGGCAGCGACAGCAGCCGGCAGATCAGGCGGATCGCAGCCGCCGCATCGGCACTTCCCCCGGCCAGTCCGGCCCGGGTAGGAATGTGTTTCTGCAATACGCAGGAGAATTCCTCTTCGAAGCCGAAGTGTTCCCGCATGACATTGATTGCCTTGATGATCGTGTTCTTATCGTTGACCGGCAGATAATTCCGGTTCAGGCTAAGGGTTGTTTCCCGGGAAATATTCATCTCCAGAACATCGTAGAAATCGATCGGAACCATGATCATGTTCAGTTCATGGTAGCCGTCGTCCCGTTTTCCCACAACGTCCAGACACAGATTGATTTTCGCGTATGCTCTGTCTTTCATTTCCGTATTTCCTCAAAAACTCTGTACAGCATGCCGGTGTCCGCCTCCTGGGCTCTCAGGCTCAGGGGGATTCCGCATGCATTCAGTGCTTCTTCCGCTTTCTCTTTATCCTGCAGATATTCCTTCAGATTGTTGTACAGCGTCTTACGCCGCTGTTTGAAACATGCTCGGACCATCTCATAGAACGCCCGGATCTCCTCTTTGCGAAGATCTGTTTCCTTGCGGGCAAACTGTACGATCACGCTGTCAACATTGGGCGAAGGGTTGAATGACCTGCCCGGTACCGTGAACAGTTTCTTCACATCATACAGAAACTGTGCTTCCACCGACAGGGCGCTGTAGGCACTGTCCTTCGGCTTTGCCGCAAACCTGTCACCGACTTCCTTCTGCACCATTACGGTAATATAGGGAATCTCGGGATATTCGAACAGTTTGAACAATACCGGTGTCGTAATGTAGTACGGCAGATTGGCACAGACCGTCACGGTTCCGTATGCTTTTTCCAGTTCTGCCAGTTTTCCCTCCAGATCGGACTCCAGAAAATCCTGCAGGATGATCTCGACGTTATCATAATCTTTCAATGTGTCCGCCAGAACCGGAATCAGATCTTCGTCCACTTCATAAGCTGTCACATGCCGGGAGTGCCTTGCCAGCTGCTCGGTCAGCCCGCCGATACCGGGACCGATTTCGATGACCGCGTCCTGACAATGGGAAGCCAGGGCGCACTTCTCGACAATGACAGGATCCACCAGAAAGTTCTGGCCGTATCCCTTGCGGGCGCGCAGGCCGTATGTTTCAAGGATCTCCTTTGTTCTCGAGGGTGTAGAGATGTATCTTGTCATCCTTCCAGTTCCTTTCGCACTTCCTCTTTGTCCAGTCCCAGACGGTTCAGCCGCTGCCGCATGGCCCGGGCATTGCCGAAACCGATATGCAGTTTCCGCCCCAGCTGTTCCCGTTTCGCTGCGCTGTTCTCACTTCCGGCAAGACCAAGATCGTACATATCCTGTACACTGATCGTTTCAGGTGCTGAATCTTCATACGTCACAAGGTGTCGTAATGCCTCATCGAGCACTTCGAACGGGGCATGTTCGATTCCGACCTTCTTTTCCGTGCGGGCATCCGTTTTCTGCACAAAGGCATTTTTACATCCGGGAACAGCCTGGTTCAGAGCACTGCGGATGCGGTTGCCGGGAGAGTCCGGGTCGGTAAAGATGATCACGCCGCGATTTTCGGCCGCTTTCCGGATCATCGCAATCGTTTCTTCCGTAAAGCCGGTGCCGCCGGTCTCAATCGTGTCACAGTCATAATACCGTTTCAGATTCGCACTGTCATGACGGCCTTCGACCACGATCAGTTCCCGGATTGCCGGCTTCACTCTTTGCCCTCCAGAAAACGGGTCCAGTTGCGGTCGATGACTTCCGCCATATACTCTTCGCTGACACCGCGCACTTCTGCCATCTTATTTACTATATAGGGAATATAGGACGGTTCGTTTCGCTTGCCCCGTTTCGGTACCGGAGCCATATAAGGGCAGTCCGTTTCCGAAAGCAGATAGTTCTCGTCGATATCGGCACACACCTCGACGGAATGGCGGGCGTTTTTGAATGTCACCGCTCCGCCCAAGGCAATATAGTACCCCAGTTTCACGAATTCCCTGGCCATTTCCTTCGTACCGCTGTAGCAATGCATCAGCCCGCGGCCGTGATGGGCTTTCATGATGTCGTATGTATCCTGGATGGCATCGCGGGAGTGGACCAGAAACGGTTTGTTCAGTTTCTTTGCCAGTTCAATCTGGCGGATAAAGTATTCCCGCTGCAGCTTTCTGATTTCCGGATCCTTTTCCCAGTAATAATCCAGGCCGATTTCGCCGATACATGTCACTTCCGGATCAGCGGCGGTCTTTTCGAAAACCTGCCAGTCTTCGTCGCTGACATTCTTCACATCTTCGGGAAAAATTCCGGCGGCGACTTTATACCGGCCGGGATCCCGCCTGGCAAAGGCGAGTGCCCGCATCGTTTCCTCGTGCGACAGGGTGATGATCATGATCCTGTCGACATGGGCGTCTTCTGCCCTTTTGAGCATTTCCTCGAAATCTTCCTGATATTCCTCCGCCATGATATGGGCATGGCTGTCCAAGTAATGCAGTTCTTTCATATACTTTGCCTATTTCCCCAGACAGAAGCGGGAGAAAATCTCGTCAAGAAGATCTTCCCTGCCTGCCTTTCCGGTGATTTCCTTCAATGCTGTCCAGCTGTTTTCCAGATCGATGGTCACGACGTCCAGTTCCATGCCGGCTTCCAGAGCCGCAACCGCATCCTGCATGGACTGCTCCGCCTGCAGCGCCAGACCGATCTGTCTTTCGTTGTTGAGGGTGTCGGCGCTGGCCATGATCAGTCCCTTTTCATATCGTCTGCGGATTTCCTGAACCAGTTCATCAATCTGATTATGAATCGCCGAGACAGAAAGACCTTCGACATCGCTGTTCAGATCACTTTTGTTGTAGACAATGATCCGTTCCTTGTCTTTTGTCAGTTCGAGAAGTTTTTCGTCTTCTTCATTCAGCTGCCGCGACGCATCCAGAACCAGAATCACCAGTTCCGCTTTTTCCGCAGCCTGCAGGGACCGCTCGATGCCGATCTTTTCCACCGTGTCCGCACTTTCCCGGATACCGGCAGTATCGATCAGGTTCAGAGTCAGGCCTTCCAGCCGCACACTTCCCTCCACCAGGTCGCGGGTCGTTCCGGCAATATCGGTAACGATTGCCTTGTCCTCTTCCAGAAGGGCATTGAGCAGGGATGATTTTCCGACATTGGGACGGCCGAGAATGACCGTGTCGATTCCGTCTCTGACCTGGACAGCCTGCTGGGCGGTTTCGATGATATTGCGGATCTCCTTCTGCCACTTTCTTGCGGCGGGAAGTATTTCCTCTTCCGTCAATTGACGGACATCGTCATATTCCGGATAGTCGATATTGACTTCAATATTGGCAATAATCTGGGTCAGTTCTTCTTCCAGCGGTGCAATCAGCTTCGTCACGGAACCTTTTAATGAATGCACGGCACTGCGGGCATTGACACTGTCCCGGGCATTGATCAGATCATTGACAGCTTCCGCCTGGGAAAGGTCCATCTTGTTGTTGAGGAATGCCCGTTCGGTAAATTCTCCTCTTCTTGCCATGCGCGCCCCTGCCCCAAGCACCAGACTCAGTACCTTACGGGTCAGATACACGCCGCCATGGCAGCTGATTTCCGCCACATCCTCGCCGGTATAGGACCTCGGAGCACGGAAGATGCTGATCAGCACTTCGTCCACCGGTTCTTCCCGGTCATAGACTGTCGCGAAATGCACGGTATACCCTTCAGCATGCGAAAAATCCTTTCCGGTCAGTCTTTCCAAAACCGCAAAGGTATCATCGCCGCTGATGCGGATCACCGAGATCGCACCCATCGCCGGAGCGGTGGATATTGCCGCAATCGTCTCTGTATTCATCACCCATAAGTTTAACATATGCAAAACATGCTAAGATATCCACATGAAAATTCAGTTGAAAAAAGAACTGACACAGGTCCTTGAGGATCTGCATTGGCTGCCGCTGAAACCGGTGCAGGAAAAAACGATTCCGCTTTTTCTTGCCGGCAGAAACCTGCTGGTTCAGGCGGAAACAGGCGCCGGAAAAACGGCGGCATATCTGCTGCCTCTGCTGCAGCAGACAGAACCCTTCCGGGACGAAAACCGGGCTTTGATCATTGCCCCGACACGGGAACTGGCCATGCAGATCCGGGAAACAGCCGACACCCTGTCTTCCTATCTTCCGCTGCATACCGCGCTTCTGATCGGCGGTGTCGCTCCCGGGACACAGGAAGCGGAACTGAAACGGCGGCCGCAGATCATCATCGGCACACCCGGACGCATCGTTTATATGATAAAGGAAGGTCTGCTGGATCTTTCTTCACTCAAGGTTCTTGTCATCGACGAAGCCGACATGGTTGTCTCCACCGGCCAGGCGGAAGAACTGCGCATGATCCTGCAGTATATCGATCATCCGGTACAGACAGTTTGTTTCTCAGCAACGGTCAGCGACACTGTGAATTCCTTTATAAAGGATGAATATGAATCTGTTTTTCTCGATGAAGCTGCCATCAGCCATAATGTTTCTTCGTATTATGTCATCTGTGAAGACCGGTACCGGACCCTTCTGGATATTCTGAAACAGCAGGACATCTCTGCCGCGATCATCTTTGTCAAATTCCGCAGTGAAACAGTTTCCCTGGCTGAAAAACTGCAGAAGGAAGGTTATCTTGCCGAACCATTCTCGGCATATGTAGACGAAAAAACAAGGCGGCAGGCCCTGGAGCGCTTCAGAAACGGCAGGACAAGACTTCTCGTGGCAACCGATGCGGCTTCCCGCGGCATCGATATCCGGGATCTCTCCCATATCATCCAGTATCAATTGCCGCAGGACGAAAACACCGGCATCCACCGGTCCGGACGCAGCGGCCATCAGGGACAGCAGGGAAGAGGTATCGTTCTGATTCACGAAGAAGAAGTCTCTTCCCCGCTCGCCTTGGATATTATAACCAACAGCATTCCCCTTCCACCGGGCAGCAGCAATCCCAACGATCTCAGCAAACCACTCGAGAAAGAAAAAGAACCGCAGGCGGATGTCATTACACTGCGTATCAACGCCGGCAGAGACGACAAACTGCGGCCCGGGGATATCGCCGGTGCCTTTTCCGGGATCCTCCCGTTTGAGAAGATCGGCCGTATCACAGTCAACGACCATGACAGCACCGTTATCCTCCTGGAACCCTGCGACATCAAAGAACTGAAAATCAAAGGAAAGATAAGAAAAATCAGGCAGCTTTGACTGCCTGATTATTCATTTGCGCCAAGTTCCTTCAATGTACCGTTTCCGCGCGGCTCGATATTTTCCAGGACGATGTCAGGATTTTTCCTTTGCAGGAAAGCGGCGAACCTTTCCGCCTCCGGCCTGTCAATTGCCTGTACGTCGAAACTGTCGTAATCCCCTTCTGCGTGCAGAATGACCTTGCGGCCTTTGTCCGCGGCACTGAGACGTTTCAGATTCAGCACACTGTGCTCGCTGACTTTCAGTCCGATTCCGGCCAGAATCCGGTCCTCCTGGACAAACGACCGGTCGAGCATTCCGCCTCTTTCATATTCCTCGGTATTTTTCACATTACGCAGGGTCCTGCTGATGGAGAGCTTGGTTTTATAGTAAAAGAACATGACAACAGCCAGAATCACCGCCAGTACGCTCATCAGCGGTTTCAGATTCCATTCCGGTTTGCGGATATCCGCGAAAGCAGCCGCGAAGACCAGTACGGCAAGCATTGTCATCGGCATGCTGTAATAAAGGGAAACAAGTCCCTGATAATATCTTTTGATCATAAATATCTTTTACGTTGTCACTGTCCGGCAGTGTCCGCTTTGTCATGGTTATACCATGTTTATTGCCGCAAAGACAAGAAAGGCCGCCGGAAACCGGCAGCCTGTATATCTCTTGATTTGTCTGGTTTTAATAGATCTGTTCGCCGAAGCCCATCATCCCGTACACCTTACTGTAGGATGCGTCATTTGTGAAGTAATACCAGGATGACTTGTCGCTGTTATACATGAAGACCTTGTTGGCCTCGCCGTTGGGATCGGTTTCGTCAAGAACCTTGATGATTCCGTCTGCTGCTTCACCATAGAAGGTTTCATCTTCCAGTTTTATTTCAAAAGGTCCGTTGAACAGTCCGTTTGAAACCGTTGCCTTGATAACGATATCCATTCTCAGTTCGCCATTGTAGAAGATCTTCTGATATTCCGTCACTGTTCCGTTCGGTGTATCATTTTTCCATTCACCTACCGCATAGTTTCTGGCGTTGTAAGTATAATAGCTGCCGTCGTTATAGATTACATAAATGCCGTTACCCTCACGTTTGTCGCCGTTGTATTCTCCGTAATATACCGCATAGTATCCGTCATCTTCATAGATGCCTGCTTTTTTGTATTTCTTGCCGGACACATCAACAATGATCGGTTCCTTGAAACCATATTCGGCATCGATATAATCGATTTCTTCATAATGATCCTTGAACTGATCGAGCGCACCTTCAAAATCGTCGCTGTCCAGTTTCGCGGCCATATCATTCAGGAATTTCTTCTGGTCTTCCAGAAGCTGAAGATACTTTTCTGCCTTTTCCAGACTCCGCTGTCCGCTGCTCATATCATAACCCTTGTCACTGCCTTCCTGCAGAACTGTCCGGGCACCGTCCAGATCCGCAGCATCGATCAGGTTGTCCACTTTATATCCGTATGCTTCTTCCGCCAGAAATCTGACATTGTCCAGCTGAGATTCCGACACGACCGGTACCCATTGATCAACCAGGGCAATGACTTCATCGTACTTTTCGTCAAACAGCATGTCTTCGCATACAAGCGACAAAGCTGCGAGTCCACCTTCTGAAGCTGTTTCGTCCTGAGGACGGATCTGCAGTGCCTTCAGATACTCAGGCGCCGCAGTTTCGTAATCTGCCGCAAGCATATATTCATCTGCTGCTTTGATTGCCCGGTTATAACGTGTCGACGGCAGGAAATTATAACCGACAATACCGGCAATCAGCACTGCCGCCGCAATCAGACCGTACAGCAGCAGATTGTTCTTTTTCTTTTTTTCCGGCGCCGGCTGCGGGGTTTCCTTCACGGGTTCAGCTGCAGGCTCTTCTGTCACTGGTTCTTCAACTGCAGGTACCGGTTCTTCCGGTGCTGTTTCAATCGCAGTCTCTTCAGCAGCGGGTTCTGCCGCTTCCGGTACAGATTCTGTCTGCGGAGCGGTTTCCTCGGCTGCCGATCCTTCGGCAGCAGCCATTTCCTCCGGGGTTTCAGTTACAGCCTCTTCGACAGCAGGTTCTGCCGCTTCCGGTTCCGTCACTGGTTCCGGCTGCAGGACGGTTTCCTCAACCGGTGCTTCCGGTTCAACTGCAACGGTTTCCGCAGGTTCTTCTTCCGGAACGGTTTTTACCGGAATTTCTTCTGCCGCTGTTACAGCAGATTCTTCTGTTTGAACAGAGACAGGTTCCGTTTCAGCAACTGTCTCTGATGTCGGCCAGACAAGTTTTATGCCGCAGTTATTGCAGAAGTTATCTCCTTCTTTCAGCAGTTGTCCGCAGTTTGAACAATACATATGATCCTCTTTCCAAGGAAGCCCGGCTTCCTGATATATTTGGCTTTATTATACTGTTTTCATGCACGTAAAAAGAAGAAGCTTTGTAAACTTCTTCTTTTTTCTGCCTATTCGACGCTGTTGATCATCGTCATGATGTCTTCGCGGATTGCCTTGTTCACAGCAAGGGCTTCTTCCCTGCTGTTCTGCTTCGTATAGAAATAGAACTTGATCTTCGGTTCGGTACCGGAAGGACGGATGGCGAACCAGCTGTCATTGTCCAGGAAGAACCGCAGGACATTGGACGGCGGTATGTCTTCATATCCGTCTTTGTAGTCAATGATCCTGACGACTCCGGCTCCTGCCACTTTGCTTGGCAGATGCTCCCGGACATATGTCATCATCCGGCTGATCCGCTGCGATCCGGCAATTCCTTCAAGAATCAGGTTCGGCTCATCTTCCGCATACCATCCGTATTTCTGATAGAGTTCCTGCAGAACCTGCCACAATGTCTTACCCTGCCTGCGGTAATATGCCGCCGCTTCCGCCACCAGCATACCGGCACTGATGCCGTCCTTGTCGCGGATCTTCGGACTGGCCGCATAGCCGACAGATTCCTCATATCCGAACATATAGGTATATCCCTTTTCCGTGATATCCGGAATCTTGCCGCAGATGTTCTTGAACCCTGTCAGGGTCTCGAACATCTCCACGCCATATGCTTTTGCGATCTCGGTACTCATGGTACTGGTGACGATCGACTTGATCATCGCGCCTTTTTCCGGCATGGTTCCTGCATCCTTGCGGCCTTCCAGAATATAGTTGACCAGCAGATATCCGGTCTGGTTGCCGTTGAGCGGAATGTAATTACCGGCATCGTCCCGCAGCTCGATGGCAAATCTGTCAGCGTCGGGATCGGTCGCCATCAGCAGTTCGGCACCGGTCTGACGGCCCAGTTCCTCGCTGAGACGGAAGGCTTTGGGATCTTCAGGATTCGGATAGCCGACCGTGGTGAAATCCGGATCCGGTTCGATCTGTTCCTTGACCATATGCCAGTTGGTGAAGCCTCTGTCTTTCATCATCTCGGCAAACGGAATCGCGCCGCAGCCGTTGAGCGGTGTATAGACAAGCGGAATATCAAGATCCAGTTCGTCGCCTTCATGAATCGCCAGGCTTTCGATATGGTCCAGATAATCCCGGTCATATTCCTCGCCGAGGACGATGACCTTTCCTTCTTCCAGTGCCAGTTCGACCGGCATGTAATGAATGTCCGCCCAGAGATCGACCTTGTCCATTTTCGCCAGCATACCGTCAGCAATCGTGCTGGAAACCTGGCAGCCGTCCTCCCAGTAGACCTTGTAGCCGTTATAGTCCTTCGGGTTGTGGGAAGCGGTGATATTGACGCCACTGATGGTATGAAGCTTGCCGATCATATAGGCAAGTTCCGGTGTCGGCCGAAGATCCGGGAAGATATATGCCTTGATGCCGGCTGCTGCGAAGACTCCGGCTGCGAATCTTGAGAAATCCTTGGAAAAATGCCGCGGATCATGGGCAATGACGACTCCTCTGTCCATGGCTTCCTGGCCGTAGCCTTTAATATAATTGGCAATTCCCTGGGTGGCCTTGCCGACCATATAGAAATTCATCCGGTTGGTTCCGGCACCGACTTTTCCGCGCAGACCGGCCGTTCCGAATGTCAGATACTGATGAAATCTTTCCTCGATTTCATTATTGTCCTTTTCATCGATGCTGATCAGATCCTTATAGAGCGGGCTGCGGCTGCTTGCATTCTTCAGCCACTCCTCATAACGTTCTCTGGCTTTCATATATGATTTGTCCTCCGATATGAAATTGTCTGTCTAAATTATGGCATAAAACCAAAAAACGGTCAGTATTTCCTGACCGTTCAAATCATATGATTTTGCGTTCTCAGTCTTCGCTGATACAGCCGATGATTTCCAGGATCCGGTTGAGATCGTCAGTATCGGAATAGGAAATCTGCAGATGTTTGGCGGTTATGTTGACCTGGGTGCCGAGTTTTTCCTGCATACGCAGTTCCAGATCCCTGACCCAGGGATCCTTTTCTTTGCTCTTTTTCTTCGGTTTCGGCTTGACGCTGGTGCCGGCAAGTTCATGGACATAGGCTTCCACTTCCCGGACAGACATCTTGTTTTTCATGACATACCGGGCCGCTTCATAGATCTGGTCTTCGTCATTCAGACTCAGCAGCGGACGCACATGGCTCATGGTCAGTTTCTTTTCCACGACCAGTTTCTGCACTTCGGAAGGAAGCTTCAGAAGACGCATCATGTTGGCGCAGTATTCACGGCTCTTGCCGACTCTGGCTGCGAGTTTTTCCTGCGTATATCCGAGCTTCTTGACCAGGGATTCATAGGCTGTGGCTTCTTCGATCGGATTAAGGTCTTCGCGCTGGACGTTCTCCAGGATGGCGATTTCCATCATTTCCTCATCCGTGAAGTCGACTTCGATCGCCGGTACCGTTGTAAGTCCGGCAATCTGAGCTGCCTTCAGTCTTCTTTCTCCGGTAATCAGTACATAGCCCTGCACGCTCTTGCGGACCAGAAGCGGCGTGAAGATACCGTGGGTACGGATGGAATCTGCCAGTTCATTCAATGCGGCCTGATCGAATTCCTTACGCGGCTGATACGGATTGGGACGGATCTCGCTGATCGGGATTTCAACTTCCCGGCGGCCTGTTCCTTCGGATCTGCTGTTCTGGATCTCGTCCAGGAACTGTTCTACGTTGGTTCCGAAGATGGCATCGAGGCCTCTGCCGCCAAGACCGGAACGGTTCTTTTTATCTGCCATTATTTCCTCCGTCGCTCATTCTGCGTGATGACTTCTTTTACCAGCTGGGCATAGGCTTTGGCACCTTCCGAGCGGGTATCGTATTCAAAGATGGATTCTTCCCGGGACGGAGCCTCGGAAAGTCTGACATTTCGCGGGATATAGCAGCGATATACCTTTTCCTTGAAATATTTGCGGACTTCCTGCTGCACTTCGACACTCAGTTTGGTGCGGACATCGAACATGGTAAGCAGAACGCCTTCGATTGACAGCCGCGGGTTCCACAGTTTCTGTACCAGGCGGATCGTGCTCAGAAGCTGGGTCAGACCTTCCAGGGCAAAGTATTCGCACTGTACCGGAATCATGACAGTATCGGCAGCCGTCAGGGCGTTGGTATTCAGAAGACCAAGTGCCGGCGGGCAGTCGATAATGATGTAGTCATACTGGTCGCGGACAGCGTCCAGCTTGTTTTTCAGAAGTTTTTCCCTGCCCATCTCGTAGGACGCCATATCAACATCGGCACCGGACAGATCAATGGTAGAAGGCAGGACATCCAGCGGCGGCATCTGCAGGGTGACCCGGCAGTCTTCCACTGTTTCCGTGCCCATCAGCACATCATATACTGTCTTGTGATATCCGATTTTGTTTGCGCCGATTCCGTGGGTCGCGTTTCCCTGCGGATCAAAATCCACCAGCAGGACACGTTTATTCATATATGACAGTCCGGCTGCCAGATTCATAGCTGTTGTTGTCTTTCCGACACCGCCCTTCTGATTGGCGATTGCGATAATCTTTCCCATAGTTCTTCCTCTTACTTCGGCAGATGGATGATCATGCGCAGTTCATTGTCCTGATCATCTGTTTCCACAGTTGCCTGAATACCCATCTTCGTGATCATTTCCACGCATTGATTGACAGAATTCACGGCAATCTGCATATTGCGGGTAAATCCTTTTGTTTTCTGTTTGCGTTTTTTCGGCTTCGGCTTGACTTCACCCCGGTTCAAAGCCGCGATGTATTCTTCCGCCGCACGCACATTGAGTCCGGCGTGGACAATGTGCCGGTAGGTGGGACGGATCTGTCCCTGCGGTACGGAAAGAAGGGCGCGGGCATGCCGTTCGGTGATCTTTCCGGAAACGACACCCTCCTGCACTTCATCCGGCAGGTTCAGCAGACGGATCTTATTGGCGACTGCCGGCTGCGATTTACCGATTGCCTTGGCAACTTGTTCCTGGGTCATGTTTGACTGGCGCATGATCTGCACATAACTTTTGGCTTCTTCGATTGCACTGAGGTTTTCCCTCTGTACATTCTCCACCAGAGCCATGCGGGCTGCCTGGTCTTCCGTCGGCGTCAGAATATAGCAGGGAATTTCTTTATACCCGGCTTTGATGCAGGCACGGTAGCGGCGTTCGCCGGCAATGATTTCATATCCGTCCGCTGTCTTGCGCACTGTAATCGGCTGGATCAGTCCGTTTTCCCGGATCGAATCCGTCAGTTCGTTCAGTGCTGTCTCATCAAACCGCAGACGCGGCTGATAGCGGGATGGATAAATATCCTTTACCGGCAGCTTTACGACCCTGTCGCTGTCATTTCTATCGAATATGTCACGAATATTGAGATTCATTGATTCTCCTTTAATTTAAAGAGGTTTCTTTTTGATCTGTCCGTAATTGCGCGGATAACGGACAGGTGTCGGGCGCTCCTTGCGGATCAGAATATTCATACCGGTTTCCCGGCCGCCGACAGATGCGGTTTCAACTGCTTCTGTCCGGCCGCCAAGGGTCTTCATGGCATTTGCGGATTCCTGCATTTCCTCTTCGCCGCGGTTTCCCTTCATGGCGATAAATGCACCTCCGGTTCTGACCAAAGGCAGGCACAGTTCCAGAAGCACGCGCAGATTGGCGACTGCCCTGGCAGTCACAATATCATATACTTCACGGTATTCTTTCACATGTTCCTCACTGCGCTCGTTTACCACTCTGATCTTCTGCAGATCCAGTCGGCGGATGACTTCATTGAGAAACGTGCATCTCTTGCCGGTCGGTTCGATCAGTGTCATTTCCAGATCCGGACGGACGATCTTCCAGACCAGACCGGGAAATCCGGCACCGCTGCCGACGTCGGCAACCGAACCGGCAATGTCAAATACCGTCAGCGGAACAATACAGTCGCAGAAATGTCGTTCGATGATTTCCTCCGGCTGACTGACCGCAGTCAGGTTAAATTTCTCATTCCACGAAATCAGAAGATCCATATAGATTTCCAGCTGCCTGAGCATTTCATCCGTGATGACTACACCGTTTTCTTTTCCAAATTGCTGCAGCTGTGCAAAATCCATGTGTCCTCCGTTTCCACCATTTTATCATTCTGTAACGGTTGTGAATATAACAAATTTGTGGAAAGCTGAGTTTTCCACAATCAATTCGTTTTTGCCTTCAATTGTGGAAAACTTCTTTTTCCTCTTTTTCTTATACAACTGTCTCTGTTGTGGAAACAAAAATTTTCCACACAACCAATCAAATATCCTTTATTTAAAGGCTGAATTCAGTTTTCTTCAGGTGCGGATTTTCTTCCTTTTCCCTGACGGATTGCGATTGCCAGAACAGCGATATCCGCAGGATTGACACCGGAGATACGTGATGCCTGACCGATCGTTGCCGGCTGGTATTCCATCAGTTTCTGTCTTCCTTCAAGGGAAAGATTATCGACCTCGTCATAATTGAATTCCGTACCCAGCGGAATATTTTCCATACCCTTCAGCCGCTGTGCTTCGCGGCGGGCTTTGTTGATATATCCTTCGTACTTGATATCAATATCGCACTTCTCCGCCAGTTCCGGATCTGCCTCGATTCCGTTCAGCCGGAAGAGCTCCGCGGCAGTGACATTTGGTCTGCGGATCAGATCTTCGCCGTTGACACCTTTATGCTCGCCCGTACTGTATCCCAGCGGTTTCAGATATTCTTCAACAGAAGGATCATCCAGCTGAAATACCGTATGTCTGAGTTCGTCCTTCATCTTCTGCAGACGTTCCATTTTCCGCAGATACCGCTCTCTTCTTTCCGGCGAAATCAACCCAACTTCATAACCGGTTTCCAGCAGTCTTTCTTCGGCATTGTCATGGCGCAGCAGAAGACGGAACTCAGCTCTTGAGGTAAGCAGCCGGTATGGTTCCTTTGTGCCTTTTGTTGTCAGATCGTCGACCAGTACACCGATATACGCTTCATCGCGGCCGAAGACGATCGGTTTTCTGCCTTCCAGTTTCATGCAGGCATTGATACCTGCCATGATTCCCTGTCCGGCCGCCTCTTCATATCCGGAAGTCCCGTTGACCTGTCCGGCTGTAAACAGATTTTCGATGATCTTCGATTCGAATGTCGGTTTCATCTGAATCGGATCGATGGCATCATATTCGATCGCATAAGCATACTTTTTGATAATACAATTCTCAAATCCCGGCAGACTGTGCGTCATTCTCTCCTGAACATCCCTTGGCAGAGAAGTGGAGAACCCCTGAACATATGTTGTATCCATTGACAGGGACTCCGGTTCAAGAAACAGAAGATGACGCGGCTTATCGCTGAACCGGACAAGCTTATCTTCAATCGACGGGCAGTAACGCGGCCCGACACCTTTGACAACACCGGAATACATCGACGATCTGTTCAGATTTGCCATGATGATCTCATGGGTCTGCGGTGTCGTGTATGTCATATAGCAGGGAACCTGCCGGTCAAACGGCCGGATGGATTCTGTCTCCGCAGAAAACCGCAGAAAAGCATCGGTTCCCAGTTCGATCCTCGTTTTGGAGAAATCGATCGATTTTGTCAGAACCCGCGGCGGTGTTCCCGTCTTCAGGCGGAATGTGCGCAGACCGTTTTCCCTGAGGGAAGCCGAAAGATCTTCCGTCGTTTCCTCAAGATCCGGTCCGCCCTTCTTCACTTCGTCCGATATCATATTGACACCGGCCATGTAAGTTCCTGTCGTCAGAATGATTATTTCCGAGGAAATAAAAGATCCGTCCTTCAGTCTGACTCCTTTGACCTTGCGGTTTTCGCAAACCAGTTCCACCGCCATCGCTTCCATGACGGTCAGGTTTTCCTGATGCAGACAGACATTCTGCATGTCCCTGCTGTAGGCGATCTTGTCAGACTGTACTCGAAGCGCCCGGACGCCAGGCCCTTTGGCGCTGTTGAGCATCTTGAACTGCAGTGCCGTACGGTCAGCTGTAACAGGCATCTGTCCGCCAAGGGCGTCAATTTCCCGGACAACAATGCCCTTGGCCGGTCCGCCGACTGACGGATTGCAGGGCATCTTGCCGATATTCTGGATACTCAGTGTGAGAAGACATGTCTTCTTATGTAAACGGGCAGCGGCCAGCGCAGCTTCAATTCCTGCATGGCCGCCGCCAATAACGATAATATCAAAATCACGCATGATTCAGCTGCTCCGTCATTTCCCTGATCCGCTCCGGGATCTTTTCACCCAGCAGTTCGAACTGAATCGGTTTCCCGGCCTGGTATTTTTCCGCCAGCAGCCGGTACATCGTCATGCGGCCGAACAGTTCGCGGATCCGGATATCCCTGTCATTGGCCTGTACCGCATACGGCAAGGCAATATGCACTGCTGTATCTGTCACCTTCAGACATTCGGAGGCCGATCCGCGGATCATCTCCCAGCCTTCTTCTTCAACTTTTTCTTTTGCCAGACGGCTGCAAATGCTGCGTTCTTTCTCGCTGCCGCCTTCCTTGCCGATTTCCCTGTGGATCACGGCGAACTTATGGCGGATCCCGTCGCGGGCAAAGACCCTTTCCGGATCAGCATTTTCCGCTGCACTCCAGAGATCGATTCCCCTCTCCTGGGCAAGATTCAGGATATCGACTGTCAGACGGGGGTTATTGCGGTCAAGATAGCAGTAACTTTCCAGATTCATCGGTATTTCAATTCCCACTTCCTCGGGAAAGATCGGACTGACAAAGAAAACGACATCACGCAGCAGCAGGCAGCTCATCTGTTTGGGAATACTGCCTTTTGCCGCCTTGGCGATCGCTTCGCTCAGCAGCTGCATGGAATCGTATCCTGTGGAAGTATTGAACTTGTTCCACATCTGCCGCAATGACAGTCTTTTTACCGAATCAAAATGTGCATAACCGATGAGTCCCTTGCGGCGGCTGTGAGCAGGACGCGCGAAAAAGAACAGCAGATCCCCTTTGCGGAAGTCCGTGAACTTTTTGCGGCTGGATAAACGCCAGAACAGAATATCCCTGTTTCTGCACAGGCGGTGATATTCCAGCATTTTTTCATCTGTCACATATGCTATTGAACTCATCGGTTAATCCTTTAATTTAAATCAGAACAGTCCGTAGGTGTTTCCGTCTTCGTCCACACCCATGTTGACCGCTGCCGGCACTTTCGGCAGACCCGGCATGGTCAGGATGTTGCCGGTATAGGCAACCACAAAGCCGGCACCGGCAGAGATGCTCAGATCTCTGACATGAATGGTGAAATGATCCGGTCTTCCCTTGATCTTGTCATCGTCGGTCAGAGACAGCGGTGTCTTTGCCATGCAGACCGGCAGTTTGTCCCAGCCGTGCTTTTCAAATTCCGCAATCTTTTCCTTCGCCAGATCGGCAAATTCCACATCGTCAGCCCCGTAAACAATCTTCGAGATTTTCTCAATCTTGCTTTCAATGCTTTCATCAGTGTCATAGACATATGTGAAGTCGTTGTCCTGTTCCGTCAGACGGATGACTTCGGCCGCAAGTTCCTGCATGCCGTCTCCGCCTCTGGCCCAGCCATCAGCTTCTGCAACCGGGTGACCGTTCTCATGGCACCAGTCAAGCAGTGCTTTGACTTCCGCCGGCGTATCCTTGGTGAACTTGTTGACAGCCACGACATACGGCAGACGGAACGCCTTGACAGATTCGATATGCTTGGCAAGGTTCTTTGTGCCTTCCAGCAGTGCTTCGATGTTTTCTTCATCGAGATTTTCCTGTTCTACGCCGCCATGCATCTTCAATGCTCTGACCGTTGCGACCAGGACAACTGCGCTCGGTTTCAGGTTGGCGCTGCGGCACTTGATATCGAGGAACTTCTCAGCTCCGAGGTCGGCGCCGAATCCTGCTTCGGTGACAACATAGTCAGCAAGCTTCAGTGCCAGGGTCGTAGCTGCTACAGAATTGCAGCCGTGGGCGATATTGGCGAATGGTCCGCCATGGACGAGAACCGGAGTATGTTCCAGTGTCTGGACGAGGTTCGGCTTGAGTGCTTCCTTCATGACAACTGTTGCCGCACCTGCAGCGCCGATATCCTTGACGGTTACAGGTTTGTCATCATATGTATAGGCAACAACGCATCTGGAAATTCTTTCTTCAAAATCCTTCAGATCCTTGGAAAGGCAGAGGATCGCCATGACTTCCGTCGCGACAGTAATGACGAAGTGATCTTCCCTTTCCACACCGTTGGACTTTTTCTTCTGACCGATCGTAATATCACGCAGAGTGCGGTCGTTCATATCCAGGCATCTCTTCCATACAACCTTTGCCGGATCGATGTTGAGCGGATTGCCCTGGAAAATGGAATTGTCCAGAACTGCCGCGATCAGGTTGTTGGCTGTCGTAATGGCATGCATATCACCGGTAAAATGCAGGTTGATGGCCTCCATCGGAACAACCTGGGCATAACCGCCGCCGGTCGCGCCGCCTTTGAGTCCGAAGACCGGACCGAGTGACGGTTCACGCAGACAGGCCATGACATTCTTGCCGGCTTTGGCAAGTCCGTCTGCCAGACCGATCGTTGTGGTGGATTTTCCTTCACCTGCCTTTGTCGGGTTGATCGCTGTAACAAGAATCAGTTTTCCGTCCGGATTGTCCTTGACTGTTTCTTTCAGTCCGTCCGAAAGCTTTGCTTTGTCATTTCCGTACGGTTCCAGGAACTTCTCGTCGATTCCTGCTTTTTTTGCAATGACTCTGATATCTTCCAGAGTAGCTGCCTGAGCAATTCTTAAATCGTTGTTCATGTATATCCTCCCGTTATTCATCCCATACGCCGGCGGTCGCTCAGCGCATGTGCCAAAGTAATCTCATCTGCATAATCCAGCATTCCGCCGGACGGAAGTCCGTGTGCGATACGCGTCACGAGAACTTCCGGACACTGTTCCTTCAGCAGTTTGCTGAGGTACATGGCGGTAGTTTCCCCATCCATGGTCGTACTTGTTGCCAGGATGACTTCTTCGGCATCCTCGGCACGTTTCAGAAGATCCTCAATATTGAGGTCTTCCGGCATTTTTCCCTTTGAAGAGGAAATCAGGCCGTTAAGAACATGGTATACACCACGGTATTCGTTCGTTTTTTCCATAGCCAGCACATCCTTTGCGGACTGCACGACAAATATCAGTTTCTTATTTCTACTATTATCGGAACATATCGAGCATTCCTCGGCTTCTGAGAGGTTTCCGCAGATCCGGCAGCGGGTCAGTTTTTCCTTGATGTTGACAAGTGCCCGGGCAAATTCCCGGACATCCAGTTCCTCCATATCGGTGACTGACAAAGCGTACCGTTCCGCTGTCTTTTCTCCGACTCCCGGCAGACGGCGGAAATGTTCGATCAGTTCCTGTAGGCTTTTCGGATACATGAATTACATCCCCGGAAGCTTCAGCCCTGCGGTCGCGGCTCCGAGTTTTTCTTCCTTATCCTTTGCGGCTTTGCCGACTGCTTCGTTCTGGGCAATCAGGATCAGATCCTGAAGCATTTCCTTATCTTCCGGATTCACCAGATCGTCAGGAATCACGATTTCCTGCATTTCGCAACGGCCATTGACCTTGACAGTCACGCCCTGTGATGTGCCTTCATATACTGTTTCATTGAGTTCTGCCTCAATATCGCTCAGATCCTGCTGCATTTTCTGAGCCTGTTCCAAAATACTCTTCAGATCCATCTTTTTTCTCCTATATGATTTCTACATTGTCAGCCCCGAACAGAGCTTTGATCTTATCTTCGGTGTTTTCTTCCTTTATCTGCATGTCCGGATATCTCTCGATTTCACAGGCTTCCGGCAGCTGATTGCTGTGCATCAGTGTCCGGAACGTCAGGGAAGCATCCTTGAACTGGCTTTCCGTGACAGCAAATACCATCTTGTCGATTTCCAGACGCTTTTTCATAAATCGGTAAAGTTCTTCATTCATCTTCCGGTCATTGATCCTTGATGCTGCTGCGTTATTCTTGCAGACAAGAATCAGACAGTCTCGTCCGGATGCTCCGATTTTCGTATCGTGCAGCAATGCCGTATATTTGCGGCTGGGAAGATCCATCATTGCCCTGATATGGTCGAACAGTTCTTCATCCACTTTCTTTTCATCCTTGCGGCACTGAACAAGCAGTTTCAGGATATCAAAACTGATTTCTCCTTCTTCATCCGGCAAAACGGCTGTATTATCTGCTTTCTGTATGACTTCTTCAGTTTTTTCTTCCTGGATAACCTTCTGTACTGGTTCTGTAACTTCCGATTCAGGCAGTTCAAGACTCGGCTGCGCCTGGATCAACGGAACTTCCGGCTGCGGTATTTCTGCTGTTTTAACTGGTTCCGGCATCTTTTTCGCCGGTTCCGGTTTAACAGCCGGCTTTGCGACCGGTTTTGGTTTTTCTTCCGGTGCTGTTTCCGGTGTTCCTGTTTCTACCGCAAGTTTCAGACATGCCACTTCAAATACCGTAACTGCCGATTGTGCAAAACGAAAGCGTTCACGGGCAGAAATCAGTTCATCTGCTATATGCATGCATGTTTCCGGCGAAACCATCTCTGAAAGGTCTTCCGCCTCTTCCCTGCTCATAACCTTCAGCAATGCTGTCTTATGAGTATTTGCATAGATAACCGTGTCTTTCATGACATCCAGAAGACCGTCCGTGAATCTCTGCAGGTCGATTCCGCGCTGTTCATAGCTGCGGATCCTGTTGAGGAGGCTTTCCAGATCGCAGTTGAGAATATCCTTTACCAGAGCGATTTTTTCCGCTGTTGTGGTCAATCCGTATATCCTGTCGACCGCTTCAGCTGTGATTTCATCGCCGGTATAGGACGCACACTGGTCCATAATGCTTAAGGCATCGCGCATTCCGCCGTCCGCAAGCACCGCAATCAGCTCAGCCGCATCATTTTCCAGCAGAATATCTTCTTTATTTGCAATGTCCAGAAGATGATCCCGGATCTGATCCTTTCTGACCTTGGTGAAATCATAACGCTGGCATCTGGAGATGATTGTCGGCAGAAGTTTCTGCGGATCAGTCGTTGCCAGAATGAAAATCACGTTTTCCGGCGGCTCTTCCAATGTTTTCAGCAAAGCGGAAGAAGCAGCACTGGAAAGCTGATGCACTTCGTCAATAATATAGATTTTATGTCTTCCCTGCATCGGAGCCAGACGGGAACGTTCAATCAGATCCCTGATGTCTTCCACGTGAGTCTCGTTTGCAGCATTGATTTCAATAATATCCGGATGAGTTCCTTCGGCAGCAGCGATGCAGTTGTCACATACACCGCATGGTGCTTTTTCAGGATTGTCGCAGTTTACAGCCTTTGCCAGAAGTCTTGCCATTGTTGTTTTTCCGGTACCGCGGGGACCGCAAAATAAATATGCATGGCCTACTTTATGGGTACGGACTGCATTTTTTATTGATTTCACTATATATTCCTGGCCTACGACTTCTTCAAATGTAGCTGATCTGTATTTCTGATATAAGGCAATCTTTGACATCCGTTTTCTCCTGATTTAAACATTATAACAAAAATACCTGCCTGTAATAGCAGGTATTTGGACGCAATCATCCCTTTTTAACTGTATTTTTCTGAATCTTTCTTTTGTTTCTGAAAAATTCCGACAGAATCGCTGCACATTCCTCTTTCAGGATACCACTGTGTATTTCTTTTGGATATGCCCGGAGGTGCGGAAGTGTCCTGATCTGGACCAGAGAATCCACTGTTCCGGCTTTTTCGTCGGCTGTTCCATAATAAAGCGCATGCAGACGGGCATTTTCTATTGCACCGGTGCACATCATACACGGTTCCAACGTAACATAAAGGTCACATTCATTCAGACACCATGTATCCAGCTTCTTACAGGCCTTCTGAATTGCCAGAAGTTCTGCGTGGGCTGTTGCCAGCTGCTTGTGTTCCCGAAGGTTATGGGCTCTGGCAATGATCTTATCATCCTTTACAATTACACATCCGACCGGAACTTCATCCATATCTCTGGCTTTTTCTGCTTCTTTCAAAGCCATTCTCATGTAGTATTCTGCGTTCTTTTCCATAAATTAAAAGCGGCACACGCAAACAGAGGGTTGTATGGCTGCTACCTTCCGGTCCTGACCAGGTTCTATCCATGAATGCTGTGCCACAGGTATTATAACCGAATCTTTTTGATGAAACAACTGATAACTCTATTATCTTTGTTTCACGTGAAACAAAAACAGACCTGTGTTACACAGATCTGTTTCATATGACAATCAGAATGATTTTCTTGTTTCCGGAGCTGTAATCAGTTCCTGTCCGCCCATATACGGACGCAGCGGTTCTGGAATACGGATTGAACCATCTTCATTCAGGTTGTTTTCCAGAAACGCAATCAGCATGCGTGGCGGAGCAACAACCGTATTATTCAGTGTGTGTGCGAAATAATTGCCGTTTTCTCCTCTGATTCTGATTCCAAGTCTTCTTGCCTGTGCATCACCAAGGTTGCTGCAGCTTCCGACTTCGAAATATTTCTTCTGACGCGGTGACCATGCTTCTACATCGCAGCTCTTTACTTTCAGATCCGCAAGATCTCCGGAGCAGCATTCCAGCGTTCTGACCGGAATATCCAGTGAACGGAAGAAATCAACACTGTTCTGCCACAACTGGTCATACCAGTACGGCGAATCTTCAGGTTCGCATACAACGACCATTTCCTGCTTTTCAAACTGATGAACTCTGTACAGACCACGTTCTTCGATGCCATGGGCACCGACTTCCTTACGGAAACAGGGGCTGTAACTGGTCAGATTATAAGGAAGATCTTCTTTTTTCAGAATCTGACCCATAAAGCGGCCAATCATGGAATGCTCGGAAGTACCGATCAGATAAAGATCTTCACCTTCGATCTTATACATCATATTCTGCATTTCCGTAAAGCTCATGACACCGTTGACAACACTGCCATGGATCATGAACGGCGGAATAAAGTACTCAAAGCCGCGGTTAATCATAAAATCACGGGCATAAGAGAGAATTGAAGAATGGAGTCTGGCAATATCTCCCTTCAGATAATAGAAACCATTGCCGGATGTCCTGCCTGCACTGTCAAGATCAATACCCGCAACCCGCTCGATAATATCGGTGTGGTAGGGGATTTCATAGTCCGGAACGACCGGTTCGCCGTATTTCTTAATTTCTACGTTTTCACTGTCATCTTTTCCAATCGGAACAGATGGATCAATGATATTCGGAATAACCATCGTTCTTTCGCGAATATCGTTTTCCAGCTTTTCTTCCAGTTTTTCCAGATCTTCCAGTTCCTGGCCCATATCTTTGACCTGTTGTTTGACCTGTGCTGCTTCTTCCCGTTTTCCTTCCTTCATCAGACCACCGATCTGTTTGGAAAGACGGTTGCGGTCTGCTCTCAGACTGTCACCCTTGGTTTTGGCAGCACGATACTGCTTATCCATTTCTGCCACTTCATCAACAAGTACAAGCTTTTCATCCTGAAATTTCTTTCTGATGTTTTCCTTTACCATTTCAGGATTCTCACGAATCAGTTTAATGTCGATCATATACCCTCCAAAATTAAAAAAACCCTTAATCAAGGGACGATATCAGCCGCGGTGCCACCCTCGTTGTATATAAATTGTTTCACGGGAAACATTTATATACCTCTCAACATTGCGGATAACGGTCACAGCCGGAAATGATTGGTTTCACTCAGAGGCGGATTCGGTCATTCCTGTGCCGGTTTACATCATCCACCGGCTTTCTGTCTGCTACAGGGTTTGACGTACTGTTCCTCATCTTCGATTTAAAGAAATTAAAACATTGGGAAAATGAATTGTCAATGATACTAACATATGATAATATAATTGGTGGAAAAATCCTATCATTTATTTAGAGGGGAATTCGGGATTTAATATGCCAAAAAAATCACAATACAAAAAGAAACTTGAATACAATAACACCTACAACAGAAACAACTATCGTTCATTCTCAGTCAGATTCAACAATAAATCAGAAACAGATATAATCGAATGGCTGGAGAAAAAAGAATTCATCAAGGCTTATCTGACTGACCTCATCAGGGCAGATATGGAAAGTTCGGCACCTAAAAAAAAGAAGACAACAAAGAAAGCCAAAGAATAATACATAAGAAAACTCTGCTTATGCAGAGTTTTCTTATGGTTTCATCTTTCCGGTTCCGTCTTTGTTGACAATATAATATGTATTGTCATCGTCATTATGATAATAAATCTTGTCGCCGCATACACATATATGACTTGAATCTTCTTCGACAATAATACGCAAACCAAGTCCGTTCGGCTGTATATAGGCGATCCAGCAGTTTTGTGTGCCGCTGTAGCCGTAGATTCCTTCTTCCGTTACATTGATGTAATAGATATAATCGCTGACAAGTTCCTTGACTTCACCGGTGGACAGATCATATGTGGAAAAATAATTCGTTTCCAGATCGTTGAAGTAAAGATAGTTGCCGGCGATCGTCATACCTTCGATCTTGTGATCGAGAATGCATTGCAGATCGCTGCCGTCTATATTGACCCGGTAAAGATTTCCACCGTCTTCCTGATTGGAAAAATACATATATGTTCCGTCCAGTGTCATGGAATACGTTTTTTCCAGTGTGTTTTCCAGGACGACATCTCTGCCTTCCAGATTCATGGAATACAGATGCAGGGAATCCATGCTGTCCTGATAATAGATTCTGTCGTTGATCAGCCGGATATCTTCGGTATTTCCAAAATGCAGCGTTTCTTCACCGGTTCCGTCGGTCTTGATCCGCTTGACAGACGGATTTGTGGAACTTGTATTGTAATATACATATCCGTCATAGACACTGATCCAGGCTACTGGTTCCTCGCTCAGCACTGTTACATCGCTGCCGTCCGGACGCATTTTGCAAAGCTTGAATTTTTCGTTCGAACGGTAGTAATACCATTCGCCGTCCGTCGCCATATAGCCGCCGCTCTGCAGATTTCCCTGGGTATTTCCCTGCGTGTATGTTTCCGTGATATCCTGACTGATATTGTCGGAAATGACGACTGTGCTGCTTTGCGGAGTGCTGCTGTCTGCTGGAACTTCAGCAGTGTCCGTATTTCCTTTCGGCCTCAGCAGGAAGATTCCGGCAATCACCAGAGCAACAACCGCAATGCCGGCCAGAATATAGGGCAGGGGATTCTTCTTTTCAATCTGTACCGGCAACGGTGCTGTCGCCGGTTCTGCTTTTACAGATGCTGCTTCCCCCGGTTTGCCGTCAAGTTGGTCAACTAATGTTCTGCACAAACGATACAGATTTCTGATCGACTGATCCAGTTCTTCATCCATCGCATCGAGCCAGTGCACAGTGGAAAGGTAATATTTCATGCCGGCTACAGGCTCTTCCTTGGTCAGACGGAAGGGGACGATCGTTACACCTTCGCTTACCGCATTGTTGACTTCTCTGAGCACCTGTTTGGAAATATTGGAATCCTTGGTGAAAATAAGTACCATGACCTTGGTGTCGGCAATCGCCTGGATAATCGAATCCGCCCAGTCAGCACCGGGTGTTATATCACGTGGTGCATACCAGCAGCGCAGTCCGTTATTTTCAAAATACGAACAGATCGCATCAGCCGTCGTTTTATCTACATGGGAATAACTGATGAATATATCGTGGTTCATATCTCCTCCGTATCAGTCAACTATTTTTCCCTCGTTCACATCATAATTGAATGTATAGTGTTCGCCGTTCCAGTTGAACTCAACAACGTATGTCGTACCGTTCTGGCTGACTTTGATGTCTTCGGCACCGCCGGAATATCCTTCAAGCTGATCGAAGGACGCATTGATCGCGGCTTCGAATGGATCCTCGATCTTTTGAGCCTGGGCTGCGATATCATCTGGTACATTGTGCTCGACGATCTCACCGGTCATTTCATTGACCTTGCAAAAATATTCCTCGCCATTGAATGTGAACGTAACTGTGACGTTATCTTTATCATCCGGTACCGAGATCTTGATATCATCCACTTTCGAGAGAGAAACATTTAATTCATTGAATACGGCATCCAGGATTTCCTGGGATCCGAGCGGTTCTGCTGTCTCCTGGGTCTGTTCCTGAACCTGTTCTTCCGGTTTCTGCGCATCCGTGCCGGAACTGGCTGCGGGATTGCTGCAGGCACATAAGGAAAGCGCCAGTATAGATGCTAAAAACATCTTTTTCATATCTTTTTCCCCTTTATCTCTTCTGAATAACAGAATTTATCTGCTTTCAGTATAACAATTTATATCTGTACATGCATGATAAAAGACAGATTCTCACGAACCTGTCTTTGTTGCTTATTCAGCTGCGCTTTCTTCTGAAATTTCTTCGATTTCTTCCGGTTCCAGAACCGCAACCGTCGATACTCTCTGGTCATCTTTGACATTGATGACCTTGACGCCCTGGGCAGAACGGCTGTAGACCGATACCTGCTTCAGACTGATTCTAATTACAATGCCGGAATCTGTCATGATCATGCAGTCTTCGTCGCCGTTGACTGCCTTCATGCAGACAAGCTGACCGGTCCTGAGTGTCACATTGACTGTCTTTACACCCTTGGCTCCTCGGGAGGTCATACGGTAGTCTTCGAGAGGGGACTTCTTGCCGTAGCCGTTTTCGGTAATGGTAAGAATATACTGTCCTTCGGAATCTGTCGCCATACCAATGACTGTTCCGCCATCGGTATTGAATCCTTTGACACCTCTGGCTGTACGTCCCAGCGGACGGATGTAGTCTTCACGGAAACGCACGGCTTTGCCGTTGGATCCGGCGATGATGATTTCGTTATTGCCGGTCGTTCCCTTGACGAAAGCCAGTTCATCATTTTCGGAAAGTTTGATGGCAATCTTGCCGTTGCGATTGATGTTGTAGAATTCCGCAATTTCCGTACGTTTGACAATACCGTTCTTCGTGGCGAAGAACAGATATTTGATATTTTCGTCTTCGGTATACGGAACCAGAGCCCTTACTTTTTCCGTCCTGCTCATCTGCAGCAGATTGATGACCGGGATGCCTTTGCTGGTACGGCTGAATTCCGGCACATTGTATCCCTTCATACGGAATACTCTTCCGGTATCGGTAAATACCAGCAGGAAGTCATGGGTGGACATGGAGATAACCTGGTCGGTCACATCATCCTTGTTCAGTTCCATACCCTTGATGCCTTTGCCGCCGCGGTTCTGTACGTGATATGTATCGGTCGTCATACGCTTGATATAACCGTTGGCAGAGAGACTGATCATGATATTCTCGACCGGAATCAGATCTTCATCTTCCATATCGGCCGGTGCATCAATGATTTCGGAACGGCGGGGATTGCTGTACTTATCCTTGATGGCAAGCAGTTCTTCCCTGATAATATCCAGAACACGGCTGTGATTGGTCAGAATATCCTTGTAATCTGCGATCTTGATCAGAAGATCCTGATATTCATTCTCGATTTTCTGACGTTCCAGACCTGTCAGTCTTCTGAACTGCATATCAAGGATTGCTTTTGCCTGGATTTCATCCAGTCCGAAACCTTCCATCAGACGCGGCATTGCTTCCGCTGCGTCACGGGAATCACGGATCGTATGGATGATTGCATCCAGATTATCCACGGCAATTCTCAGACCTTCCAGAATGTGTGCTCTGTCTTCTGCCTTTTTCAGATCATAACGGGTTCTTCTTTCAATAACATCTTCCTGATGTGCCAGATAACCCTTGATCATGTCGATCATGCTTGCCTGACGGGGAATACCATTGAAAAGAACGACATTGTTGACACCGAAACTGGACTGCAGGGGAGTCAGTTTGTAAAGCTGGTTGAGCAGGACTTCCGGCTGGACATCCTTACGCAGTTCCATGACAACCCTGACACCATTCATATTGCTGGATTCATCACGCAGATCGGTAATACCTTCAATGACCTTGTCGCGGGCTAAAGCAGCAATACGTTCGACCATATTGGCTTTGTTGACCATATACGGAAGCTCATAGACAATGATCTTCTTCTTGCCGTTGGGCATTTCCTCGATCGTTGTCTTGGCCCGCATGATGACTGATCCGCGGCCTGTCTCATATGCCTGGCGGATGCCGCTGCGGCCAAGAATATAGCCGCCGGTAGGGAAGTCCGGTCCCTTGATGTATTCCATCAGTTCGGTCGTTGTCATTTCCGGATTGTTCATGACAGCAATGACACCGTCGATCGTTTCGCCGAGGTTATGGGGAGCAACATTTGTCGCCATACCGACAGCGATACCGGTTGAACCGTTGACGATCAGATTCGGGAAACGGGCCGGAAGAACGGTCGGCTCTTCTTCCTCGTTGTCATAGTTCGGACTCATGTCGACAGTTTCTTTATCCAGATCCCTGAGCATCTCGACAGCAATCTTGGACATACGGGCTTCGGTATAACGCATTGCCGCTGCTCCGTCACCATCCATGGATCCGAAGTTGCCGTGACCGTCCACCAGAGGTTCGCGCATGTTCCATGACTGCGCCATGTAAACCAGGGCGCCATAGATGGAACTGTCGCCGTGCGGATGATATTTACCCATCGTATCGCCGACAATACGCGCGCATTTGCGGTGTGCCTTGTCCGGGCCATTATTCATCTCATGCATCGCATAGAGAATTCTTCTCTGGACCGGTTTCAGACCGTCTCTGACATCAGGAAGAGCTCTTGCAACAATGACCGACATGGAATAGTCAATGAAGTCTCTCTTCATTTCTTCCGTCAGGTTCGTTTCTGATATATGACCGGGATCAAATTTTGATTCGTCAAATTCCATAAAATCATCTAAACCCATTGTTCACTCCTCCTTTCTCAGATATCGAGATTCGCATAGCCGGCATTTTCAACAATGAAATTCTTACGCGGCTCTACTTCCTCGCCCATCATGATATTGAAATATTCATCAGCTCTTTCAGCATCATCAATCGTGACTCTGATCAATGTTCTGTTCTTGGGATCCATTGTTGTTTCCCAAAGCTGCTCGGCATCCATTTCACCAAGACCTTTATATCTCTGAACGGAAATACGGTCGCCGAGTTCTTCTCTGATTCGTGTCGCCATCTGTTCGGTATATGCATATCTCACCGTGCTGCCTTTCTGCAGCTTGTAGAGCGGCGGCTGGGCAATATAGACATGTCCCTGTTCGATGATCGGCCGCAGATAGCGGTAGAAGAATGTCAGAAGCAGGATTCTGATATGTGATCCGTCGACGTCGGCATCGGTCATGATGACGATTTTGTTGTATCTCAGTTTCGAAGTATCCACTTCATCCAGGACTCCGCAGCCGAAGGCAGTGATCATTGATCTTATTTCAGCATTTTCGAATACTCTGTGCTGTCTGGCTTTTTCAACATTCAGGATCTTTCCTCGTAAAGGCAGGATTGCCTGGAAATGGGAATCGCGTCCGTTCTTGGCGGAACCGCCGGCGGAGTCACCCTCGACGATATAGATTTCGCAGATGCTCGCATCCTTGGAAGAACAGTCAGTCAGTTTTCCCGGCAAAGAACTGATTTCCAGCGAGTTTTTCCTTCGCGTGGACTCTCTTGCCTTTTTCGCCGCCATGCGCGCCTGAGAGGCCAGAATGACCTTCTCCATGATGATTTTGGCCTGGTCCGGGTTTTCCATGAGGAATCTTTCCAGCTGAGTGCCGAAAATATCGGAAACAATCTTTCTGACTTCGCTGTTTCCCAGCTTTGTCTTGGTCTGTCCTTCATACTGGGGATCCGGATGCTTGACACTGATGACAGCAGTAATTCCTTCCTTGCAGTCATCGCTTGTCAGGTTGTCATCCTTTTCCTTCAGGAAACCATTCTTTCTGGCATAGCGGTTGATGATACGGTTCAAAGCCATGCGGAATCCTTCTTCATGGGTTCCGCCTTCGACCGTGTTGATATTGTTGCAGAATGTATATACATTCGGATTGTATCCATCATTGTACTGGCAGGCGATTTCCACCTGGATGCCGCTTTCATGACCTTCACTGTAGATGACAGTTTCGAGAAGGGAAGTCTTGTTCTTGTTCAGGAACTTTACATACTCTCTGAGACCGCCCTCGAACATGAATTCATAATGCTTTTTCTTTTCTTCCTCCTGTCTGTCATCATCGAAGACCAGACGGATTCCCTTGTTCAGAAAAGCAAGCTGGCGCAGACGGTCGCGGAGTGTTTCATGATCATAGATCGTGGTTTCCGTGAAAATTGTCGGATCAGCCTTGAATTTGACAGTGGTTCCATGCTTGTCCGGAGAACATTTGCCTACAACTTTCAAAGGAGCAACCGGATGGCCGCCGTTTTCAAAGCGGATGAAGCATTCTTCGCCGTTGTTAAAAACTGTTACTTCCATCCATTCGGAAAGGGCGTTGACGACAGAAGCGCCGACACCGTGCAGACCGCCGGAAACCTTATAGGCACCGCCGCCGAATTTACCGCCGGCATGAAGAACGGTAAAAATCGTTTCGATCGTGGATTTTCCGGTTTTTTCATTTGTTCCTGTCGGCATGCCGCGGCCGTCATCGGTAACTGTAACGATGTTGTCTTTGTCAACATGCACAGTAACGGTCGTCGCAAATCCAGCCATTGCTTCATCGATACCGTTATCCACAATTTCCCATACCAGATGGTGCAGACCTTTGGATGAAGTCGAAGCGATATACATACCCGGACGTTTTCTGACAGCTTCCAGACCGTCCAGAACCTGAATATCCGAATCATCATACTTATGCGTGACCTTGATATCCAGTTCCTCGCCAAGCACAGCAGATGATTCCATCTCTTCTTTGTTTACTTTTTCTTCGCTCATTGCTTACCTCCAGGCTGTTCCAGTTTGCCTTGATGTATATAAAACTCCCTGTAACGGACATTTTTCATATGTTCCGGTATATCTGTTGCGGTGATAATGCACTGATATGTATCATTCACCATTTCCAGCAGCTTTTTCTGTCTGTTTCCGTCCAGTTCAGAAAGGACATCATCCAGCAGCAATACCGGGCTTTTTCCGGTTTCAAGACGGATATATTTCAGCAGTGCCATCTTGAATGCCAGCATTACCATCCGTTTCTGACCCTGACTGGCAGTCTGGGTCAGATCCGTATCATTGATCAGAAACACCATATCCTCGCGGTGTATTCCGGTTGTGGACACATGATTCTCCAGATCCCGGCTGCGGCAGAGACGGTACATGTTCTGAAGTGTTTCCTGGCTGCATTCCTCTTCATCGATGCAGCAGCGGTAGCGGATTCTGACATCTATATCATCTTCCGCCAGCTGCCGGTACAGATTTCCGATTTCCCGGTTGATTTTCTGAATGAAGGATCTTCTCATCCCGATGATGACCATCTGTTCCCTGATCATCTGTTCATCCAGGATATCCAGATATGTTTCATCCACTGTCCGGTTTTTCAGCAGACTGTTCCGTTCCTTCAGAAAATTCTGATAGCGGTTCATCGCCAGAAGATATCTGGAAGAAATCTTCGCAATTTCCTGGTTCATGACCTTTCTTCTTTCCCGCGGCATTTCATTGAAGAGATACAGATCGTCGGGAGAAAAGATGACCACATTCAGAAGGCCGATAAAGTCGCTTGTCTTCTTTACCGGATACCGGTTGACCAGCAATGTCTTTCCCTGGGGATGAATGACAGCACCAAGTTCCTTTCTGTCACCTTCATCAGAGAATATGCATCTGATTTCAGCAAACGGCATATCTTCCCTGATCAGCTTCTTTTCATTCAGGATCCGGTGTGATCTTGTAAGTGACATATAGACAATGCTTTCCAGCAGATTGGTCTTTCCCTGGGCATTCTGTCCGGTAATCACATTCAGTTTCGGATCAAAGTTCACAGACAGATTCTCATAATTCCTGAAATTCCGAAGTTTCAGTGTATCTATGATCATCAGGAAATCTCATACTTTCTGCCGTTGACAGAAACAGTATCGCCGGGATACAGTTTTCTGCCTCTGCGTTTTTCCGTTTCACCGTTTACGAGAATTTCATTTTCGGCAATAAAAAACTTGGCTTCGCCGCCGGAAGAAACGATATCTTTCAATTTCAGAAACTGCTGCAGTGTAATATAGTTTTTCTCTTCCCTGTTCATTAAAAAAAACTCCCTTATCTAACCGGTTTAACGTCTTCCTTATTATATTATAAAAGAGCATTTTTCTCAACGTTTCCGACCATCAAAAAATGGCTTGAAAAAGCCATTTTTCAACATATTTTATGTTTGTTTTCAGGACTGTTTTCAAACCCCGGAAAAAGAGGCTGTTTCTGATCAGTTATAAGTCCTTACCGGCAGTACCAGCTGCAGTACTGTATCATCTTCCGGAGAAGTCAGAATGAACGGTTTCATATCGCCGGTAAAGCTGATCTTGATCGATTCTCCCTTGAGTGCTTTTGCGGCATCCATGACATAGTTGCCGGCAAAACTGATATCAAGAGGTTCACCCTCGAAGACAGCAGCCAGCGTTTCATGAGATTCACCGATTTCCTGGCTCTTATTGGTCAGAATAATCTCATCCTGGGACATCTGCAGACGGTTGATCGTCATGTTTTCGTTTTTGATGAATGTCGTACGGTCGATCGCACGGATCAGATCATAGCGGTTGATATTCATCTGATAGTTGAATTCCTTCGGAATCAGACGGTCTGTTTCAGGATAGCCGCCGTCCAGCAGTCTTGTCTGCAGGATCATCGTATCGGAAATAAACTGGGCTTTCTTATCGCTGACAGCAATTTCTATCGTTCCTTCCTTACCGAGCATTGTCGTTCTGACTTCATTCAGGCTCTTGGCCGGAATCGTGACATTGAAGGTAACATCAGCATCGAACGGAATTCTCTTTTTCGCCAGCCGGTAGGAATCGGTTGCGGTAAAGCAGAGAACATTGTCTTCCATACGGAAATTGACACCGGTCAGTACCGGACGTGTTTCCTTTACGGATGCCGCGAATGCTGTCTGTTCAATGACAAGAGACAGATCGGACGCATTCATCTGGATCGATGAAGCCGGTTTGGAGAAATCGATGGAAGGATAATCATCCGGACGCATGCCGTTGATCTTGAACTGGGCGGAATTGCCGGAGAAACGTGTCAGGGCACCATCGATGATTTCCACATGGATCTCATCGGAGTCGATTTTCTTGACGATTTCATTGAGGTATCTGGATTCAACCAGAATCGAACCTTCCTCCATGATATTCAGATTGTTCTTATCATCTTTCTTCATTGTATAGAAGATCGAAATATCAGCATCGCTGCCGGTAATCAGAAGACTGTCGTCGACTGCTTCAATTTTGATTCCTCTTAATGACGGCTGCGGCGAATTCGGAGAAATCGCATGGCTTACATACTGAAGAACTGTGCTCAGTTCATTCTTGGATACTGTGAAATTCATTGCTGGAACCCTCCCGTTATATATTAAGTATTTCTAAGTATTATTCTTATTAGGACTGTGGATATTGTGGAAAACCCGGAAATATCCCTTATCCATTGTATTTTTATATCATTTCAGGGTGTGAATTGAAAGTGGATAAAATGTGGTTTATGCAACACCGATCTGTTTTTCGATTTCCTCCACTGCCCGGGCGAAGACCTTGTCCTTATGAATCTGGGTCTCAACTTTGGTACAGGCGCTGATGATTGTGGAATGATCGCGGCCGCCGAATTCATCGCCGATCTTGATATATGGCAGATCGAGAAGCTTGCGGCAGAGATAGATGGAAATATGTCTGGCATTGGCGATATTCTTGGTTCGTGTCTTGGATGTGATCTGTTGACGGGTCAGACCATAGTAATCCGCGACCGTCTTGATGATCTTTTTCGGTGAAAGACCGGTCTTATCGGAGACGACAGCCTGATTCTTAAGCGCATTCAGTACTGTTTCATACTTGATTACGCCGCCATCCTGCTGGAACTGGATGGCATAGAAGAGAACTCTGTTCCATGCACCTTCCAGATCTCTGACATTGCCTGAGAAATTGCTTGCGATATAGGCAAGTGCCTCCTGTTCGACATCATCCATGCCGTAGCTGTTCTGTCTGATCTTCATTTTCAATATTGCCATCGATGTTTCGAATTCCGGTGAATCGATACCGACGGAAAGACCGCTGGAGAAACGGCTGATCAGCCTGTCTTCCAGACCTTTGATTTCCTTTGGCTGCCGGTCGGAAGCGATACAGATCTGTTTTCTGTTGTTTACCAGTTCGTTATAAATGGTAAAGAAGATTTCATGCGACTTCTCCTTACCTGCCAGGAACTGGATATCATCCACCAGAAGCAGATCGATGGAATAAAGATATTGTTTGAAAGCATCTATTTTGCCGTCATGAATGGCATTGACGACATTTTCGACAAATTTAAGGGATTCTGTGTAATAAATCTTCTTTGTCGGATCATTTTTCTGTACATAATTGGCAATTGCCATCAGCAGATGTGTTTTTCCCAGTCCGGAATTGCCGTAGATAAACAGAGGATTGAAGAATTTTCCGGGATTGATCGCACATGCCAGTGCAGCGGCCTGACTTTCCCGGTTGCAGTCGCCGACAACAAAATTATCAAAAGTTCTCTCCTTCTGAATCGGCATTGACTGGAATTCTTTTTCATCGATCTGAATCACCGGATCGATTGTGATCGGCAGATTGGATTCCTGGTAGATTTCCACAATCATCGGTGTATCCTTGTTCAGAACATCAACAAAAGCAGCACTGATAATATCAGACTGACTCTGGATAATCTGTTTTGATACAATATTGGGAACCAGCAGAATTGCTTTCTCATCCGTCAGTTCATACAAGGAACAGGGCGAATAGAAGGTATCCAGGATCTGGGGTTCTATATTGCGGTTGCTGTAAAGATACTGAAGGATCTTGTTCCATACCTCAACCAGATACTGTTCTCTTCCCTGAGACATGATACGTAAAACTCCTAACTAATGCATTGATGCAATATAATTTTAAGTTGGAAAAAAAGGAAAATCCATAGGTAAAATGTTGATAACTTTTTTATCCACATACCTGAAAACAGCAGAATATGCGATAAACAGGGACTTCAGGGAGTTTTCCACAATTGTCAACAAAATTCAGAAGTGGAAAAAATGTGGGTTTTTTACCCACATGTCGAAAACCCGGAAAAATGTTGAAAACATATCAATGAAAAGATGTAACAAACAATTTATAAACATCAAAAAATGCCCGTAAATACTGAAGAAAAGTGATTTTCAACAGTTTTCAACAATTGTGGAAAACTGAAAAGTTTTCATTGTGAAAAAAGGGTGGAAAAGTCACAATTTCCACCACCGGATTATTTATGTAAATAACTATCTTTTTTACATAAATATCAGAATTTGAAATTTATCCACAATTGTTTGTGATTATACAATTAAACAAGTGATAATGCCGGTACAGACATATATAAAAATCCCGTCTCATTCAGGACGGGATCTTGTATTGAATTGTTTTGATCAGGCTACTTCTTCCGGAGTATCGCTGACATAACGGATGCAGATATGACGGTTGGCAGCTTCTCCTTCCGACTCTGTCTTGATGTTGTGCCATTCGTTCAGAGTCTTATGAATGACCTTTCTTTCATCATTCGGCATCGGATCCAGTTCGACATCGACCTTTGATCTCTGGACCTGCTTGGCAATTCTCTTGGCCATGGAGCGGAGTTTTGCATAACGGTCTTCCTTATAGTGGTTTATATCAATCAGAACATCGATTCTCTTTTTGAATTCAGAATTGACAGCAGCTCTGACAATTGTGTTGAAAGCAGCAAGGGTCTTGCCCATCTTGCCGATCAGAACAGCATTGTTGTCAGCATTCAGGTTGACGATAAAGCTGTCTCTTTTTTCTTCGATCGCGACTTCGATATCCTGATCGATACTGGTAAAGAAGTTTCCAAGATAATCGAACAGGAATTCCTTCACATCGTCCATGCAGAATACATCGGCACTGACAGACTTGCCGATACCCAGCAGTCCTTCTTTTTCTTCGGTAACCGTATACTGAAGGTCTTCCACTGCGACGCCTTTATCCTCAGCGGCATTGGCGAGCAGTTCTTCGAGAGTTTTTGCTGTATAGTTTTTCATCTTCATTACCTTCCTTTAGCGGTTTCTGCCTGTTTTTTATCAATGACTTTCTGTACGATCAGAGTTTTGGCAATCGTAACAAGGGAATTGATGGCCCAGTAAAGGGACATGGCAGAAGGCCACATCAGACCGAAGAACAGAATCATACCGACCATATAGTACTGCATCATCTGACTCTGATTGCTTGTTTCCGGCGGCTTGCGGTGATGCTTTGCGGCTTCTTCCTCCGCTTTCTTCTTCTGAATCATCTGCGGCAGCTTCATTGCCAGGAACTGACATGCGCCCATGAAGATGAACAGGAAGAGGTAGGAAAGACCGGACATATCGCCCTGGAGAAGAACTTTCATTCCCTCCAGCGGTGTTGTCTGCAGATTCATGCCCAGGAATGTACCGGACTGGACAGCCCAGGAACGGTGAACGGACATATACATTGCCATGATGACAGGGAACTGCAGGAAGGCAACCAGGATCGTGCTCAGAGGATTGATATCGTATTTCTTGTAGAGAGCCTGGGTTTCCTGCGCCATGCGCATCTTCGATGCTTCGTCTTCACGGCCTTCGTATTTTCTCTGGATCCTGTCCATTTCCGGCTGGATCATCTGCATCTGCTGAGTCGCAATTGAGGACTTCATGGTCAGTGCACCGAGAACACCGTTTACAAGGATCGTAACGACAGCGATCGCACCGCCGACTGAAATAATCGGTGCCAGGTGGTTGATCAGCCAGGACAGAGGATAAACGAATAATGCCATGAACCAGTTTTCATTGGCGAATACTTCTGCGAAACTGGTACGGAATGTATACTCAGAGCCGGGCACTGCTTCATTGGCGATATAGATGACATGATTGTTCTCGTCCATCGGGACGCGACAGCCGCTCAGGAATATCACTACAAGAACCAGAGCCGACAAAGTAAGCAGTTTTTTTGTACGTGGTGTCAGCTTCATATAGTCTCCTTATTTTATATAACTATTACATTGTAGCTTTACGGAACAGTTTTTCCAAGTTATTTTTATTTGATTCAAAAGACTGCTCCTTATAGCCGTAACGTACGATCAGAATACAGTCGAAGGGATAATCTTCAAAATGAACAAGATCCTGGCACATCATGCGCACCTGACGCTTGATCAGATTTCTCTCCACTGCATTACCGATTTTTTTCGACAGGGTAATTCCGATTCTTGCTTCAGATTCAGCTTTCGGCTGAATATACATGACAAACGAATGGTTGGCATACTTCGTGCCGTTATGGATCAGTTTCTGGAATTCCTGCTGCTTTCTGATACGATTTTTCTTTTTCATAAGCTTTAAAAAAAACCACCTGTTGGTGGCTCTTAAGCAGATAATACCTTTCTGCCCTTGGCACGGCGTCTTGCCAGGACCTTGCGTCCGCCTACAGTAGACATGCGGGCTCTAAAGCCATGATTGGACTTGGTCTTTTTCTTGCTTGGCTGGTATGTTCTCTTCATTACTACCACCTCCACATTTATACATTAAGAAAACAACGCGTGTTAATATTAAAGGGAATCAATCAAAAAGTCAATAAATAACGTAAAAAAGCGTCATTTATTGGTTTATATGGCAGAGAATGCTGAGAAAGGGGAAAGAATATGAAAGGAAAACTGAGATATGTCATGACCATGATCGCAGTATGCGGACTGGTTGGCTGTTCGATGGGTATCTGTTTCGGCACGTCAGGTCTGTTCTACAACGCTGTCAGTACGGACCTGAATATATCAAAAGGTTCCGTTTCCATGACATATACGATTGCTGCAATGGCATCGGCATTCAGCGGACTGTTTATCGGCCGGATCCTGCGCAATGAGAAAAATTTGAAACCGCTGATCATCACCGGTGCGGTTCTGTGTATCGGCGGTACGGCATTGCTTTCCATGGCAGACAAGCTGTATCTGATGTATGCCTGCAGTGTGATCCGCGGTATCGGTGCCGGATTATTGAGCTTTGTCATGGCAACGATGGTAATCAATCAGTGGTTTCTGGCAAGAAACGGAGTCATGATCAGCGTTGCCATGTCTTTCAGCGGTCTGCCGGGCGTGCTTCTGTCGGGACTGTTTACAAATATCATCGCATCCCAGGGATGGCGGTTCGGATATCTTTTCATATCCGCTGTCATGGTCCTCTTCTGTCTGCCGGCGATTCTGTATCCGGTCAGGCTGAAACCATCCCAGGTCGGTATGGAACCGTACGGATATCAGGAATATCTGAAATACCGGGAAGAGAATCAACAGGAAGCTGTAATTGTTCAGAGCAACGAACAGGTTGATCATCATTCAATGGAAATGATCTTTACCTTGCTGATGACAATTATGGTCTATATCATTGCCGGTCTGATGCAGCATCTGCCGTCTCTTGCCGCATCCGTCGGTCTGAGTGCTGCCAGCGGTGCTTTGATGGTTTCTTTCGCCAGTGCCGCCAATATCATTTCAAAAATACTGTATGGTGCTGTCAGTGAAAAGAAAGGACCCTTTATGACAACGACGGTATATGCTCTGTTAAGCACTGCCGCGCTGGTTGTCATGCTGTTCATCCATCAGCCTCTGGTCATGGCAGTCGCGGCGTTTGTCTTCGGCTTCACGTTTGCCAACAGTTCGACGGCGATTTCGATCATTGTCCGCAAGGTCTTCGGCATGGAGCAGTATACGAAGGTATATCCGCTGATGTCCTTTGCCGGATCAGCTGCCAACGCCGCCAGTGTGGGTATGCTGGGATTCCTGTATGACATCACGGGAACATATGCCACAGTGCTGATCATGTGTATTGCCATGCAGGCGGTGACATTGTTCTGTACAGTAAATCTTGCCAGAAAGAAAAAATAATCGGGAATTTCCCGATTATTTATTTGTCTGGAAGTATTCTTCGAATGTCATGTTCGGATCGGCATCGTGCATGGCTTTTGCCGTGTCGCGTCCGACATATCTGTAATGCCAGGGCATGTAGCTGTAGGAAGTGATTTCTTCCTTTCCTTCCGGATATCTCTGAATGAATCCGTATTCCCATGCATGTTCCTTCAGCCATTTGCCGGCTGCTGATTCGGCAAACGCTGTTGTTGTTGCCGTGCCGTCATCCTTGTCGCTGAAGTCGACTGCCAGTCCGGTCTGATGTTCGCTGAATCCCGGTTTCGGTGTTGTTTTCAGCGCTTCCGCTTCACCGACCATGGCAACGCGGTCGGAATAGTAATCCTCCTGGGTATCGAAGGATACATATCCGGATGTCAGGATCAGCGGTGCATCGTCGTCGTTCGCGTCATTGATCATTTCCTTCAGATCGGAAGCGACAGCGGAACGCACCTGAATCACTTCGCCGGTGCTTGATACATATGGTGATTCCAGATCGGACGGGACATAGTCCGCCGGTACGGAATGGCTCGGATCGACCAGGAACGTGACACTGTTGATATCTGTCAGTTCCGCCGGCAGGGGAACTGAAGTATCGACAGGCTCTGTCGGCTGGGAAGAATGCATTGTCGAGGCAGCCCATTGCGGATTGGCATGAACCAGAAGGGCAAACACCAGAAGCACGCAGTTGAAAATCAGCAGACCTGTCAGAATGGTATTCAGGGAATACTTTCTGGATGGCTGAAGCTTCCTCTGGGCAGCAGTATTCATCAGACGGGGATCGACGAGTCTTTCACCGGTTGCGGTAAGATCGAGCATCGGATCATAATCTGTTGTTGTATTTCTTGTTCTGTCATTTGTCATAGGAATCACCTGATACAGGAATCATTCTAACACAAACATATAAAATATGAACAATGAACACAATGGAAGTAAGGTATAATACTGTTGCAAAAACCAGGAGAGAAAACTATGAGCATACTGAATATTGTCTTATATATTATGATGTTTTATTTCATTTTCAGACTTTTTTCCACTTCCAAAAGAAACGGAAAGGGGAAACAGCTGATCGATATCGTCGCCAGCATCAATCACCATGATGAGTTCTTTGAAGGTATCAACGACATGATTGCCAACTGCGGCGATCCGGTTTATGAAAACAAGGCAAGAGTCATCAAACTGTGGGGACAGTCCTACCATAAGGAATTTGAAAGCTTTGCAGCTACTGTGGACGAACTGAATATCGACCAGCTGATTACAACGGATAAAAAAGGAAATCCGGATATCCATGAGAACGAAGATTCCTTCTTCTATATTTATATGGGCATTCCGAATATTCTGTACGGCAATCAGGCAGAAACAGAACAGAAGCTCCTGCAGGATAAGATTGCTCCTTATAACGACAGACTCAGCGACAAGCTTGTGAAGGTACTGGGCGATTCCTGCAACGCTTTCTATGAAAAGAAAGACGACCAGGGTATGGGATTCTTTCAGAAACTTCTGGAAGGTGACTATGCCGGATATACATATTCAAAGAGCCTGATCGGTCTGTACAAGATGATCGCCAATGCCATGATGGCAAAGTATTACGAAAACGAAGGAACACTGGCCGAACATCCGGAAACTGATGATCTGCTGAAACAGTTCGCAGATACCGGTCTCGGCAAGAGATGGCTGAAGGCTATCGACCTCACCGTAAAGAACGAAAGCGAAGATACGGAAACCTTCAATAACGACGAAGAAGAACCGGAAAGCACGGTAACGGAAGAAAAGGAAGAAAATACAGAGAAAGAAGAACAGGAATGAAACTGATCGCAGGACTTGGAAATCCCGGTAAGGAATATGCCGAAACAAGGCATAACAGCGGTTATATGGCAATCGACCGTCTGGCGGAAAAAGCCGGTGTTTCCATTACAACTGAAAAATGGAAGGCACTGACGGCTGTCTGCCGCATTGAAGGCCAGGCAGTATTATTGCTGAAACCTTTGACATATATGAACAATTCCGGCAGCGCGGTCTCCCAGGCAGTCAGTTTCTACAAGATCGAACCGGAGGATATCCTCATCATTCATGATGACATGGATCTGCCGGTCGGATCTGTCCGGATCCGCAAGCGGGGAAGCAGCGGCGGCCAGAAGGGAATGAAATCCATTCTGCAGTGTCTCGGAACAGATGAAATTGCCCGGATCCGTATCGGTGTCGGTCATTCCCGCCGCGGCGAACATGATCTTGTTCCGGACTGGGTGCTTTCACCGATCCCGAAAGCGGAACGGCAGATTTTTGACGATTCGATCCGGGCGGCAGCGGATGCCGCCTATGCATGGGTCCATGAAGATATGGATATTGTCATGTCGAAGTACAATATCAAGGTGAAGGAAAGCGAGGAGAAACCATCACTCTGAGCACGATACAGACACCTCTCTGGCTGCAGAAGGAACTCCAGGACAATCCGGCAGTCAAAGCAATGACAGACAGCAGAAACATCAGTCTGTCCTCGCTGATTTCGGAAGCCCTGGTCATTGCCGCGTCCTACCGGCAGAAACCGCGGCCGATGCTGGTGATCAAACAGAACCTCTATAACGCACAGCGCCTGTATGACAGGATCTCAACCCTCCTGCCGGAAAGTGAATGTGCGCTTTTTGGCGCGGACGAATCGCTCCGGGTAGAGTCGATTGCCTCTTCGCCGCAGATGACAGCGGTCAAGGTGGAAACCATGGCTTCGCTGCTGGCGGATCCCTGCCAGGTGGTCGTGACCTGTCCTTCCGCATTATTGCGGTTCCTGCCGTTTCCGCAGGATTTCCGGAAAGGCTGTATTTCCCTGGAAATAGGTGCGGAAATGGATATGTACGAACTGAAGGAACGTCTGCAGGCCGGCGGATATCAGGCGACTGCCCATATCGACCAGCCGCTCTGCTATGCTGCCCGCGGCGGAATCATCGATGTCTTTTCCATCAATTATCCGCATCCCATACGTGTGGAATTTTTTGATACGGAGATCGAATCGATCCGTTTTTTCGACGTCGCGACCCAGAAAACAATTGAAACAGTAAAAGAAGTACAGATCGTGCCGGCAAGCGACGTCCTGTTTACGGATGAACAGATCAGGACGATCCGGGAGAAAGCGGAAGAGATCCTGCAGAAGGAGAACAACAGTATTCTCAGCGAGACCGTGGAGACTGATCTGGAACTGATGGAAAGCCATCTGTTCGACAAGCGCATGTATCCCTATGCGGCGCTGCTGGACAATTGTGCCGGTATCTTCGACTATATGGAGAATCCGCAGATCATCATCTCCGACGAACAGCTGGTCAAGGAAGCAGTCAAAGCCTTTATCGAAGAAACCATATCCTATGTGCAGGAAATGGTGCAGGAAGGAAAACTGCTGCCGAAATATACACTCTGGCACGATTATGAACGGGTGCTGAAACCGTTCCGCAAAGTGAAGGAAGATCCGTTTGCGGACAATATCAGCGGTATCGAGGAAGTGCACCTGCCTTCCGATACCCTCGACATGCGGCTGCGGCTGATCGACCGGAGCGAGAGAAATATCCTGGTCCTGCCGGAAAAGGAAATGCTCAGAACGATCGACGCCTGCATCGAAAACCGGATTCCCTATACGATCCTTGCCGACGAGGGAGAGGTAAATGAAGGTATCAGTCTGTATTACGGCGAACTGATGCAGGGCTTTCATATTCCGGAAAGACAGTTTCATGTATATACGGCATCGGAACTGTTCGAGATCCGCCGCCACAGCGGCCGTTATGAAAACAAGTTCCGCAGTGCCGAAATCATTCACAGCTACAACGAACTTGAACCGGGAGACTATATCGTTCATGCCCAGTACGGCATCGGTCAGTATGTCGGTATCGAAACCAGGACGATCAACCAGGTCCGCCGCGATTTTCTGAAAATCGTATACCGCGGCAATGCCGAACTGCTGGTTCCTCTGGAACAGTTCCGTCTGGTCCGAAAGTTCGTTTCCCGTGAAGGCGTCGTTCCCCGGCTGAACAAGCTTGGATCCGGTGAATGGGAAAAGACAAGGAAGAAACTGCAGGAGAATGTCGCGGATATCGCCGACAGACTGCTGGCACTGTACGCAAACCGGGAACAGCATATCGGCTATGCTTTCTCGAAAGACACGGAAATGAATCAGAAATTCGAAGCCGCCTTCCCGCATGAACTGACAGATGACCAGAAGAAGGCAGTGGCGGAAATCAAGAAAGATATGGAAAGCGACAAGCCGATGGACCGTCTGATCTGCGGTGATGTCGGTTTCGGTAAGACGGAAGTGGCAGTCATTGCGTCTTTCAAGGCAGTCACTGACGGCAAGCAGGTTGCGGTGCTCTGTCCGACGACGATCCTTTCCGCCCAACATTACCGCACATTTGCCGACCGCTATAAAGGCTATGCCGTCAATATCAAGGTGCTTAACCGTTTTGTGCCGCCATCCGAACAGAAACTGATTCTGAAGCAGCTGAAGGAAGGAAAGGTGGATATCCTGATCGGCACCCACCGGCTGCTGTCGAAGGATGTGCAGTTCAAGGATCTGGGACTGCTTGTTGTCGATGAAGAACAGCGATTCGGTGTTGAGCATAAGGAAAAGATCAAGGAACTGAAAAACGGTATCGACGTTCTTTCCCTCAGTGCGACACCGATTCCCCGTACCCTGCAGATGAGTCTTGTCGGCATCCGCTCCCTTTCCCAGCTGGAAACACCGCCGATGAACCGTTACAGCGTCCAGACCTATGTCGTGGAAAAGAAACCGGCGCTGGTAATCGATGCCATCCAGAAGGAACTGGCCCGCGACGGACAGGTGTTCTATCTGTACAACAACATCGAACGGATCTACAACGTTGCCCGCACCCTGCAGACATCTCTGCCGGAAGCACGGATCGGTGTCGTTCACGGCCGCATGGACCGCAGTGAAATCGAAGATACCATGCTGAAGGTGACCAATCATGAACTGGATGTGCTGGTATGCACGACGATCGTCGAGAACGGCATCGACATTCCCAATGTCAATACGATCCTGATCGACAATGCCCAGGATTTCGGTCTTGCCCAGATTTATCAGATCAAGGGAAGGGTAGGCAGAAGCGACCGCATTGCCTATGCGTATCTGCTGGTGCCGCCGCGCCGGCAGCTGAGCGAGGTGGCCCAGAAACGCCTGCAGGCGGTCAAGGAATTCGCCCGTCTTGGCAGCGGCTACAAGATCGCCATGCGCGACCTGACGATCCGCGGTGCCGGCGACCTGCTCGGAGCGGAACAGTCAGGATTCATCGATACGGTAGGTATCGACATGTATATCGAAATGCTGGAAGAGGCAATCGAGGCGAAACGCACCGGCAAACCGCTTGTACCGGAAGTGCCGGAAGCGAAAGTCAACATTCAGAAAACCAGTTACATCCCGTCAGGATTCACATCCAACGATTATGACAAACTGGAAATGTACCAGAAAATTGACGCGGCTGAGACAGAGGATGAACTGGAACAGTACCGCGATGAAGTCATCGACCAGTACGGCCGTCTGCCGCTGGAAGTCGGCACGCTGTTCCAGAAGAAACAGCTGGATCTGAAACTGAATGATCCCAATGTGCAGGGCTGCCGGGAAAACAAGGGCGGCCTGGAAATCACGTTCTCGCCGCTGTATTCCCAGCACGTGGACGGAGTCAGGCTGTTTGAAAGTTTTACGAAACTGTCGAAAGACATCTCGATCCGCTACAAAGGCGGAACGATCATTGCCGAAATACCGCCGATGAAAGATAATATTTCCCTGGCGGTCAAGGTGATCGACTGTGCAAGGGAGGCGATGAAGAAATGAGAATCGACAAATATCTGAAAGCATCCAGGATCCTGAAGAGAAGAACCGTCTCGAAGGAACTTGCCCTCAATGAAAGAATCGAAATCAACGGCCGCGTTGTCAAACCTTCTCACGAAGTCAAGGCCGGGGATATCGTCGCCGTCACATTCGGCACCCGCCGGCTGGAGATCCGCGTTCTTTCCATTGTCGAACCGAAGAAGAAACAGGATGCGGCCGACATGTACGAAATCATTTCGGAAAGCCGGATCGAACCAAAGCCGCTTGCTGAAGAGAGCCAGCCGTGATATGTATATAGAGCAAGAAAGGAATGAAGATGACCGTCAAGAAGAAAAAAAGAAAACTTGCGCCGATTACCAAATTCATGTGTCTGATTCTGGTCCTGATGTCCTGCTATATGCTGTATTCTGTCGGCCGGGAAATATACACGACCTTCCGTCTTCATAAGGAACTTTCGGAAGTCGAACTGAAACTGCAGGAAGTACAGGATGAAAATACATACCTGAGCAATGAGAAGACAAAACTGCAGGATCCGGACTATGTACAAAGCTATGCCCGCGGCAACTACATGCTCACCAAGGATGGGGAACAGATCTTCTATCTGCCTGAAAACACAAACAAATAAGCAGGGAAACCTGCTTTTTTTGTGCGATTGGAAGACGCAAAAGGAAAAACGGGAAAAGTCAGGCAATTACAGTTCTGTCAACTATGATATATTTATAAATAGGAAAGATAAAAGGAGATAATTATCATGACAAAACCGGTAGTACTTGTGGTTATGGACGGTGTCGGATGGACTGAGAAGGACATGGGCAACGCTGTTCTTCACGCCTATAAACCACAGATTGACGAATTGATGACAAAGTGGCCTCATACCACGATCAAGGCACACGGCACAGCAGTCGGTCTGCCTGATGACACAGATATGGGCAACTCCGAAGTCGGACACAACGCTCTCGGCTGCGGACAGGTTTATTCCCAGGGTGCCAAGCTGGTCAACGAATCCATCGAAAGCGGCAGTATCTATGAATCAGCCGCATGGAAGGGCGCTGTTGATTTCGCCAAGACACATAACGGAAAAATGCACTTCCTCGGTCTGCTGTCCGACGGAAACGTTCATTCCAACATTTCCCATCTGCTGGCAATGCTCAGACAGTGCAAGAAGGAAGGCCTCAGGGAAGTCAGAGTTCACGTCCTGCTCGACGGCCGTGACGTTCCGGAAGGATCCGCTCCGAAATATGTCAAGCAGCTCGAAGATGTCATGGCTGAACTGAATGACGATACATTCAACAGCCGCATCGCATCCGGCGGCGGCCGTATGGTCATCACGATGGACCGCTACGAAGCTGACTGGTCCATGGTTGAAAGAGGCTGGCATATCCATGTCATGGGTGACGGCAGAAAGTTCCCGTCTGCCCAGGAAGCAATCCAGGCACTCTATCCGGAAAGCGAAGGAACCGACCAGTTCCTGCCGGGCTTTGTAGTAGCTGACGGCGACACACCGGTAGGTCCGGTTGATGACGGCGATTCCGTGATCCTGTTCAACTTCAGAGGCGACCGCGCAGTTGAAATTTCCAAGGCATTCGACTACATGAACAAGGGCTTCGATGCCTTTGACCAGGTCAAGAAGCCGGATGTATTCTATGCCGGCATGCTGCAGTATGACGGAGACCTCAAGCTCCCGACCAACTTCCTGGTTGAACCGCCGCATATTGAACACACACTCAGCGAATTCCTGCTGGACAAGGGTCTTCAGTGCTATGCCTGCTCCGAAACCCAGAAGTTCGGACATGTCACATATTTCTGGAACGGCAACAGATCCGAGAAATTCGCCAACGAGACATGGGAAGAAATTCCGTCCGATATCATTCCGTTCGAACTGAAGCCGTGGATGAAGGCAACAGAGATCACCGACAAGATGGTCGAAGCAATCGAATCCGGCAAATATCAGTTCCTGCGCTGCAACTATCCGAACGGCGACATGGTCGGTCATACCGGCAACTATGAAGCTACTCTGATCGGTGTCGAATCTGTCGACCTGATGCTCAAGAGAATCATGGATGCCTGCCGGAAGATGGATTACACGCTGGTAGTCACTGCCGACCACGGCAACTCCGACCAGATGTATGACAAGGGCCGCAACGATGACGGCACACCGAAGGCAAAGACCAGCCACACTCTGGCACCTGTACCGTTCGTTGTCTACAACGGACCGGAAGGCACGGAAGTCAAGGAAGGCGGAGACTTCGGTCTTGCCAACGTAGCCGCTTCTGTCGTCAAGCTGCTCGGCTTCGAACCGGATCCGAACTGGCTCGAATCCATTACCAAGTAATTCTGTTTTTCTCCTGAAGAATCCTGCTGAGGCAGGGTTCTTTTTTTCGTTTGCCCGCAGCTGTCTGCCGCAGAAAAGAAAACAGCGATATCATGGAAGCATGAGAATCGCTTTATTATCAGGAAGATCATCATATTACTTCCAGCTGCAGAAAATACTGCAGAACAACGGCCTGTCGGGAGAATACCGGAACTTCAGCAGTGCCGGCATGCTGTTCCGGACGATGCAGTACCGGTTTTTTGACCTGGTATTCCTGGATGGAAATCTGAGCGATATGGACGGTCCGGCAGTGTCCGCGGTAATGAGGGAAAAAAAGTCCGGAAACAATCGTTATCTATGTGACTGATCAGACGGATCTTGCCATGCAGGCTTTCGGAGTAAACGTACTGGCATTTGTCCGGAAGAAAAATCTTGAAAACGAAGTGCAGGAACTTGTATGCAAAATCAGAAAGGAGATCTTTTTGCGGTACAGCCTGATATTCATGACTGCGAAAGGCAGATATGTCCGCGTATCCCCGGCCCAGCTGCGCTTTGCCATACTACGCGACAGGCATGTGGAACTGTATCTGACGGAGCAGCACTTTGTTCTGAAAAAGATGAGCATTGATAAAGTGTTCGGAATGTTTCCGGAAAACAGCTGCGTGTTTATCAGCCGCGACTGCTTTGTCAGCATACCGAAGATTCTGAAGATCGATCGCAGCGATCTGTATCTGGAAGGCATCACGACGCCTCTGCATATCTGCCGCGGCCGTCTTGCGGAAGTGAAAAGACAATTCTTCCCGACAGATGAATAAAATCAACTGCCGTACAGAAAGATGCTGTACGGTATATTTATTCAGGAATGATACCACGTGCTATGCGCGTGGTGCCGTCCTTCTAGTGAAAGAAAAGACGCCCTCAAGATACAATGGAAGGCGGCCGGGCAGCCGCAA
>CACYXJ010000005.1 GCA_902778375.1 uncultured Erysipelotrichaceae bacterium | reverse complement strand
ATCTGAGAAGAATCGGTCCGGCATTCGATAAACTTTCCGAACTGTACGGAAAACAGGATGCGGCAATCAGAGCCGATGCCAGGGATTACACGGATATATCGCTGGCTGCCAGAAAGGCTTATATTTTCCAGTCCAAGGAGCAGATCGACCTGATTAACTATCTGCAGCTGCTGGATGGCTCTGACTATGATGATTCAATCTGCATGCCGGAAGAACTGAAGGAAATCTGCAATTACTTCAAGGCTGCCATTGTCTACAGAAACGCTGTATCCAATGAAGGAATCAACGGTCTGGCGATGACATTCCCGTTTGAAGATATCAGCAAGTACAAATATGAACATGAACAGTATGAATATCTGAACATGCCGGCTGCGAAACAGTTCTATGATGACTACTTCAGCATCATGGCGTATCTGAATAAGGACGAGTACTCCAAACCTCTGGAACTGTTCGGCATTCAGCTCAAAGGCAGTGCCGACTACACCCAGGAAGACTGGTATGTCAAAGGCTTCGAAAACTATGTGGATGCGCCGGCAATTACCGATATCCCCCTGCTGGAAACAGAAAACGGCTGGAAGCTGGAACTGCCGGATACGGTGTGGAATATCATCGCCGATTCCCAGCAGGTCGTCTATCAGAAGAGCGATGACGGCTGGCGTTATCTTGGCCATGATGTAGCCGGAGCAAGAGATGAGGAAGATCATCCGATGGTTTCCTCGGACGGAACATGGATCTACATCGGCAACCAGCTGGTCTGTTATGAAGAAGAACCTGCTGTCACAAGCGAGGCCGGTGTCATCTATAAAGGCACCGTGAAAGCAATGCTGAACGGCGATACGAAAGTCATTCTGTCAATCGAATGGGATCCAATCACGGAAGAAACCGGAGATGAAATCGAAGGCCACGTAACGGGATACCGTCTGGCGGATGAAGAAGCATCATTCATGAGCAAGGGCATGCAGGAAATCAAGCCCGGCGAATCACTCCAGTTCCTCTTCGACTACTATGACGAAGACGGCAAACTGATCAAGACAGACGTCTATGGTCAGGTAATACGCGTGACTACCATGGATACCCTGAAGGTGGAAGACAAGCCGCTTGGCGAATGCGATCTGCGCTACGGCATCACTCTTACAGACGTTTATCAGCGTACGTTTGTCACTGACATGGTCGAAAGCCATATCACACAGTAATACTGATTATCAAAAACAGCCTGCTGCCAATGAATGGCGGCGGGCTGTTTTGCATAAAAAAAGCAGCTGTTCACAGCTGCATGATCGCTTCAGTTTTCTTTCTCTGCCTTTCTGGTCAGCATGATGCCATAGACACTGATGACTGCCAGAAGAACAACGAATATGATGACCTGCAGGACAGGTGTTGAAGACGGCTGGTTCGTGAACATCTGGGAGGTGAAGTCGGTCAGGAAGTGGGCCAGGATCACAGATGCCGGATCTTTTGTCAGGATGTACAAGCCGCCGAACAGAAGACCGACCGCAACCGCGTAGAAGGTCTGCACCAGGGTGCCGACAACGTTTCCGCTGAGCATATTGGTCAGATGGATCAGACCGAAGACCAGAGCGGTGATCAACACGATGGACATTTTTGACATATTCTGATCTTCCATTTTCTGAAATGGAATAATGCGGAACAGCGATTCTTCAAATACTGCGGGTGCCAGGGCACAGATCAGTACGACAGGCAGGTCGCTGCGCAGTACGGCACCGTTGAAACTGTTGTAGGCAATATTCCAGACAGCGGGAATCAGGGCGGCCAGGGCATAGGTAATGCCGCTGAATGACTTGTCCCAGTGATAGCAGTCCCGGAAAATGAAGACCAGGACGGCAAAGATAATGATACGGGCAATGGAAGAACTGAGATCCCTGAAGCCGGCAACGGTGAATGCCCCGGTCAGTACGGCTGCCGCAAGCATAACTATGATAACCAGCAGAATGCTGTACAGAACCGGATTCTTTGTGCTGAGATTTTTCATAACGTGAACCTCCGTTGGCTATTGTAACATTATCTGAGATATAATATGAACCGGGTTTTATGGAAATATATGTCGTGTTAAATCTGATCGTGATCTGTCTGGAAACAACCGGTCTGTATATCAGCGTATCAGCCAGAAAGCAGGAGGTATTTGCCTACTACACGCAGCTGGCCAATATGGTGACGCTTGTTTCGTCGGTGCTGGCGACACTGTTTGGCTTTACTGCGCTGACCGTGCTGCTCCGCTATCTCAGTACGTGTATGCTGGTGATGACGTTTCTTATCACTCTGTTCGTCCTGGTGCCGATGGGCGGGGGCTTTCGGAAACTGATGCTTTCCGGCAACTGCCTGTACCATCACACCCTCTGTCCGATCATCTCCGTGTATTCTTATGTCCTGTTCGAGCAGCACTGCGGATACTGGTGGCTGCCGGCAGTTCTGACACTGGCTTACGGGCTGATCATGCTGTATATGAACAGGATCGAAAAATATGATGGGCCGTATCCGTTCTTCCGGGTCAATCACCAGAGCGAAACGGCGACTGTTCTCTGGGTCATTGTCCTTCTTATCATCATTTCCGCGATATCGGCCGGTGTTGCCGGGATTGCTGTATGAACTGCTGAGGCAGTTTTTTATATTCTTTAAAACAATTCCGATATGGAGAGTTCCTGCAGAAGCTTGTAGGAACCGTGGCCGGTCTTGACCATCTTGCCTTCCTTGCACAGCTGCTTGAGAATTCTCAGCAGCTGGCGCTTGCTGCAGGCAAGGGCGGATGCGGCTTTTTCCACACCTTTCAGTGTGTTGTCCTGACACTGGGTGCGGATATAGAAATCCAGCCGTTCCGTCAGACTGCGTGGGAGGGCTTTGGAAGCGGTCGAAACATCGATCTTCTCTGCCAGCTGGCCAAGTAGAAAACGCAGGAATACCGGATCGTTTTCCAAGCGGCCGCGGATTCCTCTTAACGGCAGGACAATACACATACATGGACTCGTGATTTCCACCAGATACGGGGTGATTTTGCCGGAAGCAAATTCCATATCGCCAAGACACGTGAACTGTTTGCCGGATGCGATCTGATATTGTGTTCCGTCAGGACGTATATGCAGAATGCGCAGGGTACCGGAAACGGGAAATATCAAATGCTGGGAAGGGTCGAGTTCGCTGTCCAGATACTCGCCTTTTTCGAACTGATACAGCGCAAAAGGAAGATCACTGTTACGGAAGAAGGAAGTGATCCTGTGACGTTCCAGCAGGCTCTCCAGCATTTTTCTGTTTCTGATCAGTTCCATACTCTAATAGTGACATATGTCACTTTCTGAGGGAAGAGGGAATCGTATAATAATCCCGAGGTTGGTCAATATGGATAACGAACTTTTTGAGAAAATGCCTGTTCCCAAGGCTTATATGAAACTGGCTGTACCGGTCATGATGAGCAGTATTCTGATGCTCGTCTACAACATGGTGGATATGTATTTCATCGCCCGTACCGGCAATACGAACCTGGTGGCGGGTGTCGCTCTCTGCGCACCGGTTTTCACATTTATGATTGCCATCGGCGATATCTTCGGTCTTGGCGGCAGTTCTGTCATCAGCCGCCTGTTCGGTCAGGGCAGAACGGATGACGGCAGGAGACTGTCGGTCTTCTCGTTCCTCGGCTCGGCGATGTTCGGCGTACTGATCGCGGCTGTGCTTCTGCTCTGCCAGAACGGCATGCTGAATCTGCTTGGTGCCGATGCTGACACAATGGCTTATGCTTCGGCTTATTACCGCTGGATCGCACTCGGCGCACCGTTTATTATCTTTTCGCTTGTTCCGACGAACCTGCTTCGTACCGAAGGATTCGCCACCGGGGCAATGATCGGTTCCTTTATCGGCTCGATCACAAATATGATCCTTGATCCGGTATTCATTTTCGGACTGAAGATGGGCGCCGGCGGTGCCGCTGTCGCGACTGTTATCGGCAACATCTGCGCGGATATCTACTATGTCTGGTTCATCTCATCCCGCTCAAAGGCACTGTCTCTGGATCCGAGAGGATTTCATATCAGCAAGGGCGAAGTATCGCAGATTCTCGGCATCGGAATTCCGTCTTCCATCACCAATATCATGCAGTCCATCGGCGTCATGCTGCTGAACCGCTTCCTGCTTCCTTACGGCAACGACAAGATCGCGGCGATGGGAATCGTTTCCAAAGCGGTCATGATCGTGGTCATGATCATGGTGGCATTCTCCTTCGGCGGCCAGCCGCTGTACGGTTATCTCTACGGTTCCGGCAACAAGCCCCGCATGAAGGAGACAATCCGCTTCGCCTATCTTCTGGTATGCGGTATCGGTCTTGGTCTTTCGGCAATACTGTTCTTCGCGGCACCTTCGATCATTTCCGTCTTCATGAACGATCCGGAAATCATCGCCACCGGCACACCGATGCTCAGGGCTGTGCTTGCCGGCATGCCGTTCATCGGTTATGTCATGGTCACGACCTGTATCTTCCAGTCCACCGGCAAGGCCGGAGGTGCATTGCTGCTGAGTGCCGGCAGACAGGGCTATATCTATGCCGCAGTGATTTTCCTTGCCTCATCGCTCTTTGGTTATAACGGCGTCATCTTTTCCCAGTCAGTTGCCGACATGCTGACAGCAGTCCTGGCCTTTGTCCTGTACAAAGCCATTCTCGGCAGGGAACTGAACTGAAAGGCGTATAAGCCGCTGTACGGCAATAATATGAGATACTAAAGACAAGAGGAAGGTATCTTTATGAATGTATATGATGCAATCATGACCAGGCGCAGCACCCGCCGTTTTCAGCAGAAGGCTGTACCGGATGAACTTCTGACAAAGCTGGTTCAGGCCGGCCGTTTCGCTCCCAGCGGCGGCAACAGCCAGAGCACCCATTTCTTTGTCATCACTGATCCGGACATACTTGCCGAACTTGCTGACCTGGTGCAGCAGGCATTTGCAGAAATGGAAGTGACGGAAGGAATGTATGCTTCGATGGCTTCATCGATCAGCCGTTCCAAAAAAGGCGGATATGTCTTCCACTACGGCTGCCCGGCACTGATCGTCACCGCCAATGTGAAAGACTACGGAAACAATATTGCTGACTGTGCCTGTGCTTTGGAAAACATGATGATCCTCGGCAACGAACTGGATCTTGGCACCTGCTGGATCAACCAGCTGAAATGGCTCAACGAAGATCCGGCGCTGCTGCAGAAGTTCCGGCAGTTCGGTCTGCGGGATAATGAAAGAATCTACGGAGCCCTGGCTGTCGGCTATGCCGCAAATGAAAACGGCATGCCTGACCGGATGCCGCTGGAACGCAAGGGAAACGAAGTCACACTTGTCAAATAAACTGTTCTGACCGGTTTTGCATGAACCGGTCTTTTTATGCCAGATCGATCTGTTCGGATATGAATTCCACATCCGAGTGTTCATAGACCGCCATGACGCTTTCCTGATGGAAGAAGGCACAGAGATCTTTGGCGATTTCCTGGACGATTTCTTTATCGACGCCGATCAGTGTCAGGGCGAGTGAGTTCTCTTCCACATAGGTGCCGTCTTCATGAAAGTAGCCGCCGGTGATCTGGTTGACGGAAAATGCCACATGGTAGTTGTAACAGATATTCTTCAGAATTTTGAGATAGCGCTCAGTATCGAATTTCTGCATATGGGTTTCAGAATCGTTCATACCGACATAGATCGTCGACTGGGTCATTTTTTCCATGATGTGCACCTCTTGAAAATACACAGTCATTATATCCGAAAAAGGACGGTTCCGAAGCCTTGAATTGTATGGAAGGCGGTATGCCTATCTGATACAATATGGTTGCGAAGAACCAGTTCTTTTTTTACGGAAGGAAGATATCAATCATGTTTAGAATGCCAAAGTATACAAAGCCTGATTTCAATGCGGCGGTTTTTCAGAACGCGCCGGATGTGAAAACGGAAAAAGCAGTCAGGGATGGTGTCGTTCCGGAATATTTCCATTCGACATCGATCTATCCCGAATACTTCAAGATCAACGGCGCCTGGACACTGGCGGAAGAAAGCCGGATGGACAGCTGCGTCGTTTTGCGTGAGGATGGCCATCTGGATGTTGTCGAACAACGTAATGTCAAGGCCGGGGACACAGTCATCCTGGGCCGCACGGAACGGTGCGAGGAAGGGATCTTCCTGCATGTGGATGGTTTTGAAAACGAAAAGGAAGAGAACAATGACCAGTTCGCCTTCCGTATGAACCGCTCCCGCGAGACTGCCTTTGCCAAAGACTACCAGGAACTGTTCGATCTGTTTGAATATGAGAAGGATCACGGCAAGATCGTCTTTGTCATGGGTCCGGCATGTTCGTTCGACCATGATGCAAGACTTGCCATGCAGTCACTGGCAGACAGAGGATATGTACACGGTCTTCTGGCGGGCAATGCCCTGGCGACGCATGATCTGGAAGCTGGACTGTTAAGAACGACATTAGGTCAGGGTATCTACAGCCAGCGGTCGATGCCCAACGGTCATTATAATCACCTTGATGTTCTCAACAAGGTAAGAAGATGCGGATCCATCCCCGCTTTCCTGGAGGAATACAGCATTCACGACGGCATTATCTACGGCCTTGTCAAAAACAATATTCCGTTTGTGCTGACCGGCAGTATCCGTGATGACGGGCCGCTGCCGGAAGTCATCGGCGATGCCTATCAGGGACAGTCGGCGATGCGTGACATGCTGCGGGATGCGACAACGGTAGTCTGCCTTGCCACCCAGCTGCATTCGATCGCATCCGGCAATATGATTCCATCTTTCCGGGTCAGGGACGGTATTGTCCGGCCGGTCTACTTCTATGCTGTGGATATTTCCGAATTCGTCACCAACAAACTGCATGACAGGGGCAGTCTCGGTGCGGTTACTATGAATACCAATGTCCAGGACTTTGTCACAAGATTAAGCAAAGGAGTCAGGTAATGAAAGGTATCTGTGTTACATCCGAGATCGCGCCGCTGAAGAAAGTGCTGCTGCACCGGCCAGGCCGCGAACTGTTGAATCTTGTGCCAAACAGACTGCCGGAACTGCTGTTCGACGATATCCCTTATCTGAAAACTGCCCAGGCGGAGCATGACGCTTTCGCAAAGATCCTGCGTGAAAACGGTGTCGAGGTCGTCTATCTCGAAGATCTGATGAATGAAGTATTTGAAGCAAATCCAGAACTGATCGACCCTTTTCTCAGCCAGTGGCTGGAAGAAGGAAATATCAAGACCGAGAAGTGGCGTCAGATCCTGAAGGATTATCTCCGCAGCAATTTCAGCGGCAAGGATCTGGTCCTCAAGACGATGGAAGGGGTCACGCTCAAGGAAATGGGCGAGGTAAAGGCCTATTCCCTGCAGGACCGTATTGCCCCGGCAGATGATCTGGTTGTCGATCCGATGCCGAACCTGTATTTCCAGAGGGATCCGTTTGCGTCGGTAGGCCGCAACGCTCTTGTCAACAAGATGCGCTATCCGATCCGCCGCCGGGAAACGATCTATGCCGATTACATTCTTCGCTTCCATCCCGATTTTGCCGGTATTGTCCGTCAGCTCTACAACCGGACAAGACATGCCTCGATCGAAGGCGGCGATATCCTGAACCTGAACGAACATGTTCTGGCAATCGGCATTTCGGAAAGAACTTCGCCGGATGCCATCGAAGCGACAGCGAGACAAATGTTTCAGGATGACATCTGCCAGATCGACACGGTGCTGGCATTCAAGATCCCGCCGACCCGCGCCTTCATGCATCTGGACACGGTCTTCACTCAGATCGACCGCAATGTCTATGTCGTTCATCCCGGCATTCTCGGTCCGCTGACAATCTATGAAATCAAGGAATCCGGGACAGGTGTGAAGATCAAGGAAGTAAAGGGAACACTGGAGAATATACTGAAGCGCTATACCGGCGCCGACCAGGTGAAACTGATCCGCTGCGGCGGCGATGACATGATCGCCTCCCGCCGCGAACAGTGGAATGACGGTTCCAATACCCTGGCAATCGCACCCGGCAAGGTCATCGTCTATGACCGGAATGAAGTCACAAATGAAATACTGCGGAGTGAAGGCATTGAAGTTCTGGAAATGCCGAGCTCGGAATTGTCGAGAGGAAGAGGCGGACCCAGATGCATGTCCATGCCTCTGATCAGAGAACAGGAGAAATAACGATCATGGGAATCAGTTTGAGCGGAAGAAGTTTTTTGACACTGCTGGATTTCACACCGGAGGAAATCCGATATCTGCTTGATCTTTCAGCTGAATTCAAGCGGATGAAACGTACCGGCACACCGCACAGGTACCTGGAAGGCAAGCAGATCGTACTGCTGTTTGAAAAGACATCGACAAGAACCAGATGCTCGTTCGAAGTGGCTGCCAGAGACCTGGGCATGGGCGTGACGTTCCTCGATCCGGGTTCTTCCCAGATGGGAAAGAAGGAATCGCTGCAGGATACGGCCAAGGTACTGGGAAGACTGTTCGACGGCATCGAGTATCGCGGCTATAAACAGTCTGTCGTCGAAGATCTTGCGAAGTATTCCGGCGTGCCGGTATGGAACGGTCTGACAGACGATTTCCATCCGACCCAGATGCTGGCGGATATCCTGACTGTCCGGGAGGAATTCGGTGATGTCAGGGGACGCAAGCTGACGTTCTTCGGAGATGCCAGAAACAATGTCGCCAATTCCCTGATGGTCGTCTGTGCCAAAATGGGAATGCGTTTCTGCGCCTGCGGACCGAAGGAACTCTGGCCGGCTGAGGATCTGATCAGACGCTGCGAAGAAGTCGCCGGGGAAACAGGCGCTGTCCTGGAATTCACCGATGATCCGCTGCAGGGTGCGAAAGACTGTGACGTCCTGTATACGGATATCTGGCTCTCCATGGGTGAACCGGACGAATTATGGGCGAAGAGAATCACATTGCTGCAGAAATATCAGGTCAATCAGGAGTTGCTTGATGCCGCAAAGGACACCGCCGTCTTCCTGCATTGTCTGCCAGCTTTCCATGACCGCAACACGACAGTCGGCGAAGAAATCTATCAGAAATTCGGACTGGAAGCGATGGAGGTCAATGACGATGTCTTCCTCGGCACCCATGCCAGACAATTCGACCAGGCGGAAAACCGCATGCATACGATCAAGGCCGTGATGTATGCGACCTTGAAATAAAACTCCAGTGAAATAATGGGCGAAGGACAGACGGAAAGCAGCCGGGCAGACATAAGCTTCCTGTACTGTCCTTTTCTGATGAAAAGAAATACAATTGACAAAGGAGGAAATGCGTATGGGTTTTAATACCAGCAGTCTGTCAGTCAATCTGATTGTCACTCTCATGGTGATCATCATGGTTTTTCTGATGCCGTGGCTGGACCGGAAGATCTGCGGGAAACTCGGTCTCAGTCTGCATGAAGGCATCGATACCAATCCGAGATCGACACAGCTGCTTGTCTGGCGCAAGATCATACTGATCCTGATTTTCTGTCTTTACCTGTTCTGCGTGGCCTATGTGACATTTCTTTCCCGCGGTGAGTCGGAGAATTATTCCATTCATGCCGGACCGCTGTTTCAGGATTTCACCGATTCCTTCTATATTGATTTCGGACTTCTGGATATCATCAACATCCTGTTCACGGAAGGTCTTTCCGCGGCACTGAGCCATATCCGCATCATTTCAGCCTCCGGTATCTCCCAGGTATATCTGAATGTCATGATGCTGGTTCCGATGGGATATCTTCTGCCTTATATTTTCGACTGGTTCCGTCAGAACGTACTGCAGCGGACGGTTTCTGCCTGTTTCCTGTCATCGGTGCTGATTGAAAACATTCAGCTTCTGACAAGACACGGCATGTATGATCTCGATGATATCTGTGCCAATACGATCGGTGGAACGATTGGTGCGCTGCTGTTCATCGCCGTTGCCTATGTCAATACTCATCCGAACTGGCGAAGGGATCTGAAACAGCGGCATGAATGGCGCAAACGGGCAAGAAAGACGGCACTGTATCCGTTTGAAAGCAGAATGCATATGGTCAGAAGTGATGTCTATACAAATGATGAAGAAGCGCTGCGGCAGTTCTTCGATGAAAAACTCGGATTCTTCTTTTTGCGGGAAGGGATGCAGGGCAAGGACAAAACACTTCTCTATGATGTCGGCGGCGACCAGATCGAAGTCATCTGCAAGCCGAAGGGAACACCGGTTCCTCCCCAGGAAATCATGTTCGGGGCGAACAATACCGACCTGATCAGAAACCGTCTTGCAAGATGCGGAATCGAAGTATCCGGACTGCAGGTGGACGAATACAGCGGCCGCCGTACGTTCAGTATCAATAGTCCGGAAGGTATGAAAATAACTTTTCTTGAGGAATGAAACCTTTCATTCCTTTTTTGAGATATGATGGTACAGGAGAGTGAATAAAAAGGAGATCATAATATGAAAATCGGTGTTTATTACATTGAATCCCAGAACGCGGATACGGAACATATCAATCAGTATAACCGCGAACTGGTGGGAAGACTGTCTGAGCAGACGGGATACGATATTTCCTTCGTTTCCCTGGAAGAGGCAAAGGATACCGACCTGCTGCTGACATTCATCGGCGGCGGCGGAACGGAAGGAAGATTCAAGGCGGTTGCGGACCAGCTGCCCCGGCCGGTATTCCTGCTGACGACCGGATTCAACAATTCCCTGGCAGCTTCGATGGAAATTCTATCCTGGCTCGTCCAGAACGATATCAAGGGTGAAATCATCCATGGCTCGGAAGAAAGAATGGCGGAGCGTATCGCTGTTCTGGCCCGTGTTTTCGCAGCCCGCAAGAGAATTTCCCATATGCGCCTTGGCTGTGTCGGCAAACCGAGTGACTGGCTGATTTCTTCCGATGTGGACCGCAGGGAAAGCAAGGAACGCAACGGCATCGAAATCGTCGATATCGCGATGGAGGAATTCTTCGATGAAATCGCGAAGAAGGAATACACGGACAACCAGTATACGGAAATGATCAAAGCCAGAAACTGGCATCCGGAAGATACCGAACTGTGCTGCCAGATTTACGGAGCTCTGAAGCGTCTGGTCGAAAAATATGAACTGGACGGCGTCACGCTGCGCTGCTTCGACCTTCTCGGACCAATCAAGGGTACCGGCTGTCTGGCCCTGGCAGTGCTGAACGCGGAAGGAATCTACGGCGGCTGCGAAGGCGACGTGCCTTCCCTGATCTCGATGGCGATTCTGGGTGAACTCAGCAGCAAGCCGGTATTCATGGCCAATCCGTCCCGCATTCTGTCCGGATCCAACGAAATCATTTTCGCCCACTGCACACTGCCGCTGAACATGCCGACGGAAATCGAACTGATGACCCATTTCGAATCCGGCCTGGGCGTTGCGTTCCGCGGACATATCCCGGAAGGCGCAGTCACGATTTTCAAGACTTCCGGTCTTCTGGACAGGCATTTTGTCAAAGCCGGCCTGCTGAGCGAGAATCTCTGCGAGACAAATCTCTGCCGCACCCAGATCCGGATCCGTCTGGAGGAGGAAGACCTGCGCTATTTCCTGACCCGTTCCATCGGCAACCACCATCTGATCGTCAACGGCGATTATGAACAGGAAGTCGAGGAATTCTTCCGCTGGTTTCATTAATTGAAAATCATGAAAGAACTTCAAAATGAAGTTCTTTTTTACGTACAGTCTCTTATAATGAATATAGGAAGAAGCGAAAACTTCAGAACAATCACATATACAAATCAGGAGGATCTTTTTTCATGACGCAGCTTCAGGATGGAAAGATGTGGGCCCTCGTCAAGGAAAAGCGCGAGGAAGGCATCTGGATGAAACGGGTTCCGATTCCCAAACTCGGAACCAACGATGTAAAGATCAAGATCCGCAGAACAGCGATCTGCGGAACTGACGTTCACATCTACCAGTGGAATAAATGGGCGCAGCATACCATTGATACCGGCCGGGTCATCGGTCATGAATATGTCGGTGAAATCGTCGAAGTCGGAGCCGGTGTAAGAGGCTTCAAGGTCGGCGACATGGTCTCGGGCGAAGGACATATCACCTGCGGAAAATGCCGCAACTGTTTGGAAGGACACAAGGAAAACTGCCGCAATGCCAAAGGTGTCGGTGTCAACCGCGACGGTGCCTTTGCCGAATATCTTGTCATACCGTGGGTCAATGTCTGGCCCTGCAATCCGGAAATTCCGGAGGAGATGTATGCGATCTTTGATCCGTTCGGAAATGCCACCCATACGGCGCTGTCGTTTGACTGCCTCGGCGAGGACGTGCTGATTGCCGGTGCCGGTCCGATCGGCTGCATGGCTGCCGCCATCGTCAAGTTTGCCGGTGCCCGCCATGTCGTCGTGACCGATTTCAACCAGTACCGTCTGGACATGGCGAAGAAGCTGGGAGCGACCAGAACGATCAATCTGAATGAGGAAAAACTGGAAGAGGTAATGGAAAAGATCGGCATGCAGGAAGGATTTGATGTCGGACTGGAAATGTCCGGATCCCCGGCGGCCCTGAATTCCATGATTCACAATATGAAGCACGGCGGCAATATCGCCCTGCTGGGACTGCAGGAGACCGATACGGTCGTCGATCTTGAAACCGTCATCTTCAACGGCCTGAATATCAAGGGTATCTACGGCCGCAAGGTCTGGGATACCTGGTACAAGATGACGACGATGCTGCAGGCGGGGCTGAAGATCGATGATATCATTACACATCACTTTGATGCCCGCGATTATGAAAAAGGCTTCCAGGCAATGATCTCCGGCCAGTCCGGCAAGGTCATTCTCGACTGGACACATATCAATGAGGAGAAACCGGAATGAATAAAACAGAAATACTGAATCATTACAAACAGGAAGTTGACGGCATCAGGGAAGCCGGACTTTTCAAGGGAGAACTGCCGATCGTCTCCGCCCAGGGAGCTCATGTCAAACTGGCAGACGGCAGGGAACTGCTCTGCATGTGCGCTAACAACTATCTCGGACTCGGCGACAGTCCGCGTCTGATCGAAGCCGCCAAAAGAACCTATGACAACCGCGGCTACGGTGTGGCATCGGTACGCTTTATCTGCGGCACCCAGGACATTCACAAAGAACTGGAAAAGAAGATCTCCGAATTCCTCGGAACCGACGACACAATTCTTTATTCCTCATGCTTTGATGCCAACGGCGGTCTGTTCGAGACATTGCTCACGGCGGAAGATGCGGTCATCAGCGATGAACTGAACCATGCCTCGATCATTGACGGCGTGCGTCTGTGCAAGGCGATGCGTTTCCGCTATAAGAACAATGACATGGTGGATCTGGAAGCGAAACTGAAAGAAGCCGATGAAAAAGGCGCACGCATCAAACTGATTGCCACCGACGGTGTCTTTTCGATGGACGGCATCATCTGCAACCTGAAAGGTATCTGCGACCTGGCGGACAAATACAACGCCCTGGTCATGGTCGACGATTCCCACGCTGTCGGCTTTGTCGGCAAAAAGGGCAGAGGCACCGCCGAATACAACGGCGTAGAGGGACGTGTGGATATCATTACCGGAACCCTCGGCAAGGCGCTTGGCGGCGCGTCCGGCGGCTATACATCAGGCCGCAAGGAAATCATCGATCTCTTAAGACAGAGAAGCCGTCCGTATCTGTTCTCCAACTCCCTGGCTCCGGCGATTGCCGGTGCCAGCCTGGAACTGTTCGACATGCTGGCGGAAAGCACTGAACTCAGGGACCACCTTGAGGAAATCACCGCCTACTACCGCAAGGAACTGGTCGACAACGGATTCGATGTCATTCCCGGCACCCATCCGTGTGTTCCGGTCATGCTGTATGACGAAGTGAAAACAGCGGAATTTGCCAGACGCATGGTGGAAAAGGGTGTCTATGTTGTCGCCTTCTCCTATCCGGTCGTACCGAAGGGCAAGGCCCGTATCCGTACCCAGGTCTGCGCCAGCCATACAAAGGAAGATATCGATTTCGCCGTCAGATGCTTCAAGGAAGTACGGGCGGAAATGGAAGCGGAATAATCATCATAAACAGAGGAGCCGAAAGGCTCCTTTTTCCACCAATATCAGACAAAATACAGGTATAATGAAATTAACAATAGAAACGGAGATCACATCATAATGAAAAAGTATCTCGCAATTGATCTCGGCGGCACCGCCATCAAGTACGGTGTCGTTGATGAGAACATGAATTTTCTTGCTCATGGCAAAGTGGATTCCCGCACTTCGAGTTATGAAGACTTCAAGGAAGATCTCGGCAAAATCGTAGTTGAACATGGTGAAGGTGTGCAGGGAATGTGTATTTCCATGCCGGGTATCATCGACCGGATCAAGGGTTTTGCCTATACTGGCGGCGCCTACAAGTGGGTCAGCAAGATCGCTCTGGCACCGCAGCTTTCGGAAGCCTTCGGCATGCCGGTCACCATCTGCAACGACGCCAAGGCCGCGGCACTGGCAGAACTGGGCTTCGGTAATCTGAAGGATATCCGCAACGGTGTGGCAATCATTCTCGGCACCGGTATCGGCGGCGCGGTTGTCATCGACGGCAAACTGCTGGACGGCTCACATTATTCCTCCGGTGAATTCTCGTTCATCCGTGAAAACAAGCATGCCCGCGGACCGGAACCTGATATCTTCGCCTTCGGCAACGGCGTTCAGGGTCTGAAAGACGCCATCAAGGCTGCTTCCGGACTTGAGGATATCGATGGTCTGAAAGCATTCAAACTGATCAAGGAAGAACACAACGAAGAGGTTCTGCAGGGTGTCAAGGACTTCTGCTGGTATCTGGCATTCCACATCTACAACATGCAGGCAATCCTCGATGCCAACCGGTTTGTCATCGGCGGCGGCATTTCCAACGAACCGATGTTCATCGAACTGGTCAAGGAAGCCGTGGAGGAAAAGTTCAATACCGCGATCATCAAGGGCATTCCGACACCGGAAGTCATGGTGTGCAAATACCAGAGCGATGCCAACCTGGTCGGTGCGGTATTCAACTTCATGCAGATCATTGAAGGCGTGGAATATATTCCCGACTGATCACGTGATGCAATGACAGCGGAAGGAGATACTCCTTCTGCTGTTTTTCAGTTTTATAATGACAGTAGTTGATAAAAGGCGGAATCATATGAAGAAACTGATAAAAATGATAATGACACTGCTGCTGGCAGTGCCGCTGTACGCGTGCGGACAGAAGGCACAGCTGCAGGACGATCTTTACATCTTCTATACAAGCGACGTGCATTGCGGTTATTCCGACAATCTCGGATTCCCGGCACTCAAGGCACTGATCGACGATACCCGGGCCGAACATCCGAATGTTGCCCTGGTGGATATCGGTGACTTTATCCAGGGCGGCACAGCCGGTGCCTTTACCAGGGGAGAAATGATTATCGAACTGATGAATGCCATGGGATATGACGCTGCTGCCATCGGCAACCACGATTTTGACTATGGCTTTGTCCAGCTGAAGAAACTCATGGACATGGCAGAATTTCCGATGACCGCATGCAACATCACCTATACCGGCAGCGGGGAAAATCTGATTTCCTCCATACCGGCATACGTCATGAAGGAATATGACGGCGTCAAGGTCGCTTTTGTCGGTGTCAGCACACCGCATTCAATCACTTCATCCACCCCGGCGGTATTCAGGGAAAACGATGAGTTTGTCTATGATTTCTGCGGCGGCGATGACGGAACGAAACTGGCTGAAAAGGTTCAAAGCACAGTTGACCAGGCCCGCAGGGAAGGAGCGCAGTATGTCATCCTGCTTACCCATCTCGGCTCCCTGCCGCAGTTTGCACCTTATGATGCGATCACCCTGATTCATAACACCAACGGTATCGATGCTGTTCTCGACGGCCATGCCCATGTGACCGTAACGGGCGATCCCTATCCCAACAAGGACGGCGAGGATGTCATTCTGTCCTCCGTCGGCACCAAGATGGAAAATGCCGGCCAGCTGATCATCGGCAAGGACGGCACGATTTCCACAGTCCTCTTCTCCGCTTATGAGCGGGAAGATGAGGAAATGAAAAAGCTGATCGATGAAAAGAATGCCAGACTGGAGCAGATCCTCGGCGAAAAAGTCGGCGAGACAGCATTCGATCTTCTGATTACGGATGAAGACGGAATCCGCAAAGTACGCTGCCGGGAAATGCCGATCGGCAATTATATCTCCGATGCCTACCGCGACATTCTGCAGACAGATGTCTATCTGATCAACGGCGGCGCTCTTCGTGACAGCATTCATGCCGGCGATATCACCTACATGAACCTGCTTGCCGTCCAGCCGTTCATGAATACGCTCTCTACCGCCAGGGTCAGCGGCCAGCAGATCCTGGACGCGCTGGAATTCGGTGCCCAGAAAACAGAAGCGCTTGCTGCGTTTGACGGCAAACCGGCCGGTGAATTCGGTGCCTTCCTGCAGGTTTCGGGTCTGAAATATACGATCGACACTTCGATACCGAGTCCTGTACAGCTGGACGAGAACGGCATGATGACCGGAATCGATGGCGAACGCCGTGTCAGTGACGTGTATGTTCTCGAGAACGGAGAATATGTTCCGCTGGATCCGGAGAAGACATATCTGCTCGGAGCTGCTGATTACATTCTTGAAAAGGACGGTGACGGAAACACTGCTTTCCGCGGTGCGGAAATCCTGATGTCAGGCGGAATGACGGACTGCAATATTCTGGCCGACTGGGTCGCGCAGCACAGCACAGTGGCTGATGAATACCGCGAAACGGAAGGAAGAATCACCGTTAAGTAATATCATTCTGCGTTATAATTGAAGTAACAGAAATACTGTATACAGACAGGAGAAAAAAACAATTATGGGATTCAGAAAAGACTTTTTATGGGGCGGTGCCATCGCTGCCCACCAGGCTGAAGGTGCCTGGGATGTTGACGGCAAGGGTATTTCCATTGCCGATGTCATGACGGCCGGTGACAATGTCACCAAGACACCGCGCCGCATCACCAGAGGTGTTCTGGAAGGCGAAGACTATCCGAACCACCTCGGTATCGATTTCTATCATCATTACAAAGAAGACATCGCCCTGATGGCGGAGATGGGATTCAAGGCATTCCGCACTTCGATTGCCTGGACCAGAATCTACCCGAACGGTGACGATGCCGAACCGAATGAAGCCGGTCTGAAGTTCTATGACGACATGTTCGACGAGTGCCATAAGCATGGTATCGAACCGGTCATCACCCTGTCGCACTTTGAAATGCCGTATCATCTGGCTGACAAGTACAACGGCTTCATGGACAGAAGATGCATTGACTTCTTCGTAACCTATGCAAAGACCTGCTTTGAAAGATATAAGGGCAAGGTCAAGTACTGGATGACCTTCAACGAGATCAACAACCAGGCTGAATTCGTCAAGATGGGTGCCCATCACCTCGTTCAGGAAGGTGCGGTTCTTCTGAAGGAAGGCGACGATGTCGAAAAGATGATGTATACATCCGCCCACCATGAACTGCTGGCTTCCGCCCTGGCGGTAAAAGCCTGCCATGAGATCGATCCGGATGCGAAGATCGGCTGCATGATCGGCATGAACGGCGTCTATCCGGCTTCCCCGGATCCGCACGATGTCCTCAATGCCCAGAAGGCGATGCTGCAGAAGTATTACTATGTCGAAGTTCATGCCAGAGGCCACTACTCAAGCGGCATGCTGAAGAAGTTCGAACGTAAAGGATATGACTTCATCAAACCGGGCGATGCCGAGATCCTGGCCGAAGGCAAGGTCGACTACATCGGTTTCTCCTACTACATGTCCTTTGCGACGAAGTTCACCGGCCGCTTCGGCGATACCTATGACTTCTCGGAAGAAGACTATGTCAGAAATACCTATCTGAAGGCTTCCGACTGGGGCTGGCAGATTGACCCGATCGGCCTGAGATGGTGTCTGAACTGGTTCAACGACCGTTTCGAACTGCCGATGATGATCGTTGAAAACGGCTTCGGTGCCTATGACAAGATGGAAGAAGACGGCACGGTTGACGACCAGTACCGTATCGACTATCTGAGAGAACACATCAAGGCGATGCGCGACGCTGTCAACTATGACGGTGTGGATCTGCTCGGCTACACGATGTGGGCTCCGATCGATATCGTTTCCGCTTCCACAGGCGAATATGACAAGCGCTACGGTTTCATCTATGTCAACTATAACAACGCCCATGAAGGCGATATGGCAAGAAGCCGCAAAAAGTCCTTCTACTGGTATCAGAAAGTATGCCAGAGCAACGGCGAAGAACTCTGATCAACTGAAAAAATGCAGAACGGGTGGGCAAAATGCCACATTCGTTCTGCATTTTTCTATTGCCGGCACGTATAATAGAACGTAGAAACAAATGGTGATGAATATGAATCTGAGTTGGTTGGAACCGTATATTACAGTTGCCAGTCAGATCGTGCTGACTGTCGGCTTATGGGCGATGCTGAAGAAATGCGGGAATAAAGGCTGGTATGCCCTGATTCCGGGATTCCGCTGGTACGCTTTGAGCGACTGTGTCGGCCGGGAGTCTTCCGGTACCGGGGCAATGATAGGCGAACTGACCTATCTGATGCTGAATGTGCTGGTTCTTTTTGTGCCGGCTGAAAATCCTGCTGTCGTGCTTGTTCTGCTGGCAGATCTTGTCTGCCGGATTTTTATGGCTGTTTATATACTCCGTATCGCTGTGGGGGTCTGCCAGGTATTCAATGTCAAACGGTACTGGTCCGCCCTGTGGCTGTTCATACCGGCAGTCATGGCCTGCTGGTTCGGTTTCAACAGCAGGATGCAGCCGATCTATATCGACCGCTACAATGACGACGGTGTGCTGGCAGGCACCCGGCCGGCCCAGCTGGATGAAATCATCGCCTCTCATATTTCCGAAGAAGATGCCGCAAAGCCCGGTCTGCATGTCCGCCTGCGCGAGAGATCAGCGATTGCCCAGTTCAAGAAACGCTACCTGCTGAAGGATGTCCATCTTGATATTCCAAACGGCAGCCTGGTCCTGCTTCTCGGCGGTTCCGGTGCCGGCAAGACAACACTTGTCAATGCCATCAACGGCTATGAAAAAGCCGATGCCGACATCTATCTCAACGGCAGTAATATCTACGAAAACTATGATCAGATGAAATACCGGATCGGTTTTGTCCCCCAGCATGATCTGCTGCGGATGAACGATTCCGTCAACGGTACTTTGAATGATGCCGCACTGCTCCGTCTGCCGGCAGATACACCCAAGGCAAAGCGGAGAGAGATCGTTGATAATGTCATGGAAACCCTCGGTATGGGAGGAAGAACAGGCGGTCTGGTCGCCAAAAAATCAGGCGGTCAGAAAAAGCGCATTTCCATCGGTATGGAACTGATTTCCGACCCGGATCTGTTTATCCTTGACGAACCGGACTCCGGTCTGGATGGTGTCATTGCCCGCGAACTGTTTGAAAAGCTGCGGCAGATCGCTGACAGCGGAAAGATCGTTCTTGCCATTACCCATACGCCGGACCGTGTCGCCGATCTGTTTGACAAGGTCATCGTTCTGGCCAGGGATTCCGGCCGCTGCGGCCGTCTGGCTTTCTACGGATCTCCGGATGAAGCGCGTGAATTCTTCGGCCGCGATACCATGGAAAGAATCGTCATGTGCGTCAACCGCGAAGAAGAAGGCGGCGAAGGCAGGGCTGACGAATTCATCAACCGCTATGCGGCCATGATCAATCAGCGGAATAACGAAAAAGCAGAACCGGCTGAAACAGGCACAGCCGAAGAAAAACCGCAGGGTACGGCTGCTGCGGAAAAGAAGCCGGCAGAAAAGACAAAACCGGAAAAAGGAAACAAACAATCCGGAAAGAACAGCGGCAGGAAGAATAAAAAGAAGAAGAAAAAGAATCATAAGAAAGGGGGAAGCAGATCATGAGTGAACCGATCAGATACCGCGGCCGGATCGCCCAGATCCGCATCTGCCTTGGCAAGCTTCTGCGCATGTTCCTCTACCAGAATGACTGGAAAGCGCTGCCGATGGCTGCCATCATTGCCGGCCTGGTAACCTTCGCTGTCGGCAACAATCTGTTCAAGACCCAGGAGGGGACGCTTAGCGGCTGTTTCTCGCTCGTCTGTGTCTGTATCTGGAACGGTTTCTTCAATTCCATCCAGGTCGTCTGCCGTGAACGGCCAATCATCAAGCGCGAGCATCGTTCCGGCATGCATATCTCTTCCTACATCATCGCCCATATGATCTATCAGATGCTGCTGTGTCTGGCTCAGACAGTCATTCTTCTGGGTATCTGCTACATCGCCGGCATCCGCTATCCTTCCCATGGACTGGTGACCGGACAATTCATTATCGACTTCGGCATTTCCATGTTCCTGATCACCTATTCGGCCGACATGATTTCGCTGGCAATCTCATGTATCGTCAAGAACACGACTACCGCGATGACCGTCATGCCGTTTATGCTGATCTTTCAGCTGATCTTCTCGGGAACTCTGATCTATCTGGACGGACCGGCGGAAAAACTGACGAGTTTCACCATCGCCAAATGGGGTCTGCAGGATCTCTGTGCCCTGTGTGATTACAATTCCCAGCCCAATGTGACGATGTGGAACACGGCATGGCAGTTCCGGGAAATGGAAATCGATGGTGTTCAGCCGGTCAAGATCATCATGGACAGTGTCCTCGAGGACAACAAACTGGATGATGTTCTGCTGGAATCCGGCAAATACAACCAGAAAGAAGAATACGCGCCAACAGCCGAGAATGTCCTGAAGTGCTGGGCTTGGATGGGCGGTATCGCTATACTGTTCGCGGCAGTCGCTGTCGGATCTCTGGAGTTTATCGACAGGGATCAGCGCTGACCGGCGATTTGTTATCATTCGTACAGCAAAAAGTGATATGATACACGTGTTGAGGGAGTAACAGGCGCAAAGCGTATATCCGCCGTCATCACGGTCATCATACCCGGCTGATATTCAAATTGTGAGACTCATGGCAATTAAATGCATGAGTTTTCTTTTTGAATCAACGCATGCGAATGGAGGAATTGAAAATGTTAGTTGCAGTATTATTGTTTCTTCTCGGTTTCGCACTTCTGATCAAGGGCGGCGACTGGTTCGTGGACGGTGCCACCGGCATTGCCCACCGCTTTCATCTGCCGGAACTGCTTATTGGTGCCACAGTCGTTTCGATTGGAACGACTTTGCCTGAGGTCATGGTTTCCGCCCAGGCGGCACTGCAGAACAACAGCGGCATTTCCTATGGCAATGCCATCGGTTCGATCATCTGCAATACCAGTCTGATCGCGGCACTGACGATTGCCATCAAGCCCGGTCTTGTCAATAAAAACTCCCTGCGTCTTCCGACGTTTGCCTTCTTCCTGGCAGCCGCCATCTACTGCTTTTCGGCATATGTCTTCGGAGGCTTCAGCAGATGGACCGGAATTCTCTTCCTGTGCATGTTCGCTGTCTATATGGTGATCTCCGTCAGACAGATGAAAAACAATCCGGAAGAAGCAGCCGGTGCTGAAGAAGAGGAAAAGACAGAAGAAACCACACTGACCAAGGATATCGGTCTGCTGGTTGTCGGTGCCGCGGCAATTGCCTGGGGTGCCAATCTTCTGGTCAATAACGGAACGATCATTGCCCAGGCTCTGGGTGTTCCCGATTCGGTTATCGGTCTGACAATGGTGGCTCTGGGAACTTCGCTGCCGGAACTGATCACGGCGATCACTTCCCTGATGAAAGGCCACGGCGCGCTTTCGCTCGGCAATGTCATTGGTGCCAACCTGTTCAATATCGTACTGGTATCCGGTACAGCAATCACCATTGCACCGTTTGCCATTCCGGCTGAAAAGCAGCTGCTGGGAATGAATTCCTCGCTGCTGGTCGACATTCCGGTCATGCTGACAGTCATGCTGCTGCTCTGTGTACCGGCACTCAAAGACGGAAAACTGTACCGCTGGCAGGGTATTACACTGCTTTGCATCTATGCACTGTTCACGATTTACCAGTTTGTTTTCTGAGGCAGAGTATCCTATAATTATTTCCGGCATCGGACCCGCGTTTCCAACCGTTGATAAAAGCGTCAGAGGTCCGATGCCGTTTTTCTTCGATTTCCGGTTTTGCCGAATATGGCAGAATCCATTATCATGAAAGTGACTGACGTAAGATGAGGCTGCTATGACAATTCTGAAACTAAAACCTGCCTGCAAGGATTATCTCTGGGGCGGACACCGGCTTGTTGATGAATTCGATATCGACTATGACGGGGATATTCTCGCCGAAGCGTGGGAACTGTCTTGTCATCCCGACGGACCTTCAGTTATCGTTAACGGTGACTATGCCGGCAGAACACTGAAGGAATTCATCGATGAAAAAGGCATGGAAGTCCTGGGGACACACTGCCGCAGGTTCCGGGAATTTCCGATTCTGACCAAGTTCATCGATGCCCGTGACAACCTGTCGATCCAGGTGCACCCGAGCAATAAATACGCCCTGCAGAATGAAAACCAGTACGGCAAGACAGAGATGTGGTATGTTCTCGATGCCGAACCCGGAGCATATCTTTACTACGGCTTCAAACAGGAGATCACGAAAGAGGAATTCGCGGAGCGGATCAGGGACAATACGCTTCTGGAAGTTCTCAATGCTGTGGAAGTGCAGAAGGGTGATGTGCTGTTTATTGAATCCGGTACACTGCATGCTATCGGCAAAGGGCTTCTGGTTGCCGAAATCCAGCAGAATTCCAATGTCACATACCGGATCTATGACTATGGCCGTATCGGCAAGGACGGAAAGAAAAGAGACCTGCATATCGAAAAGGCACTGGCTGTGACCAGCCGGGTACCGATCATGAAGAAGGGTGAAAGCTATCCGCATATCGCTGACTGCGACTATTTCACCGTGGACAAGCTGAACCTGGACGGAAGACTGCTCAGCCGCATGCAGGGAACAGTCCTGAACGATTCGTTCCTTTCCATCCTGATCCTGGAAGGAACGGGAACGATCTCCTCGCATGGTGAAAAGATCAGTTATAAAAAAGGCGACAGTATCCTGATCACAGCCGGCAGCGGCGACTGGCAGATCGAAGGTGTCTGCGACGCACTGCTGACAACGATCCGCGAGAAGGCTTCGCCGGTCAGGGTCGGTGTCAATATCGGCAGCGCGGAAACCCAGATCGGACTGGTGGATGACCAGAACCGGATCTTCGCACTGCGGAAATATCAGACTGTCATTTCCGAAGGTGCGGAAAGAATCATCGACAGGGCTGCTGATGAGATTCTGAAACTGCTGGCGGAAAATGAAGTGCCGCTGGACCAGTGTGTCGGTGTCGGCGTGGCGGTTCCGGGAACGATCGGCAGACGGCAGGGGAAAGTACTGTATTCCAATAACATCCGCTGGGAGGATGTGCCGTTGAAAGCACAGCTTGGCCGGGTCATACCATGTCCGGTCAGGATTGCCAACAATGCTGACTGTGCGGCACTTGGCGAAACGATTGCCGGTGCCGGCAGGGATTACAGCGACCTTGTATTGTTCACGCTTGGCAATGGTGTCGGCGGCGGTATTGTCATCAACGGCGAGATTTTCGAAGGCGGCGTCATCGGCGGCAGTGAAGTCGGTCATATGGTGATCAGAGCCGGCGGCAGACAGTGTACCTGCGGCCGCAGAGGATGCCTTGAATCCTATGTCTCACAGTCAGCGCTTCTGGAATCTGCTTCTGCTGCTCTGGGCAGGGAAGTAAGTGTTGCGGAAGTATTCGCCATGCGTGATGACGAACGGATCAGACCTGTGCTGGATGAGTATACCGAATCGCTTGGCTGCGGTATCGTCAACATCGTCAACATGTTCCGTCCCCAGGCCATCCTGCTTGGCGGTCTGATGACGGAATATGCCGCCTTCCTGATCGATGATCTGAAGAAGATCATGCAGGAACAATGCTTCGGCGGCAGACACGGAATGATTCCTGATATCACCTGCGCGAAACTGGGAAAGGAAGCGGCGATCATCGGCGCTGCCAGCCTTTAGGAAAAGAGAACAGAAATGTTAAGAAACGAAAATCAGATCGATTACAGGGAAAACTGGCCTGAACATTATTACGAGATCGACGACCCTGTACTGCGGAAGCAGCTGCTGGAGGAATACCTGCAGGAACATTCGGACCATGAGGAAAGCAGAAAACTGCTGGATCTCTGGAACAGACGGTTTTCACTGCGGAAAAACAAGGCAGCCGACCGCTTCATGGAAGCCTGGCTGATGCTGAAAATCGCTTCCCAGACCAGGATCGGATTCCTGAACCGGAAGGGAAAGGAAAAAGAACTGCTGAAATACGCGGACATGCTGTGTCTGGATGATATTTCCTTGGAAATGAAGCGGGAATGGCGGGACTTTGCAAGAACATTGCTGATTTCCTGTGCCGATACCCGGGCATACAGAACAGCAATATTCGGCCTGATCGATCTGGGAGACAGAATAACCGCCATGCGCATTGCCGAAGAATTCGATACTGTAAGCAGGATCTATCCGGCTGAACTGGGCTATGAAGAACGGTTTGCGCCGTTAAAGGAGATACTGATACAGACATATAAGGATATTCTGAAAGACGGAGAAAGCCTCTGGAATGAATATGCCGGAAATGAAAAGAACTGATTCAATGAACCAGTTCTTTTTTTATCTTCGTTATATTGAAGAATATTACTTCTTCTTGATGTTCTTTCTGACGTCGAGTGCGACAGCTACGACGATGACGATACCCTGAACAATGTAGTTGTAGTACGGGTTGACACCGAGGAACTGCAGGACGATTTTCAGAAGTTCGAATACGAGGACACCGACGAGGACGCCCGGAACAGTACCGATACCGCCGGTCGTGGAGACGCCGCCGATCGTACATCCGGCGATGGCTTCCAGCTCATAACCCATACCCATGGATGCGGAGGCACCGCCTGATTTGGCTGCCAGCAGCCAGCCGGCTGTTGCATACATCATACCTGCCGTGACATAAATCAAGGTCAGGGTCTTTGTGGTGTTGACACCGGATACTTCAGCTGCGATCTCGTTGCCGCCGATGGCATACATGTATTTGCCGTGGCGTGTCTTGTTGTACAGGAACCAGAAGAAGAGTCCGAAGCCTGCTGCTACGAAGAGCAGATAGGGAAGGTGGAAACCGCTGATTTTACCGATACGGCCGGTGATCAGTTCGGTGTAGCCTTTCTGGAAGCCGCCGATCGGCTGAGCATTTGTCAGGACCAGGCAGGAGCCGTAAACGATTGTTTGGACACCCAGAGTCGTGATGAACGGCGGAACCTTCAGACGGGAAACGATCGTACCGTTGATAAAGCCGATGAATGCGCCGAGAGCGACGACGATGATCAGAGCCACCCACATGTTGAACTGCGGGAGGTTGGCAAACAGACGGCCGCTGTAGTCAGCTCTCTGTACGAGAATACCGGATAAGCAGGCAGCCAGACCAACCTGACGTCCTGCGGAAAGGTCAGTTCCCTTGGTGATCAGACAGCCTGATACACCAAGAGCGATAATGAAACGTACCGCTGTGTTGCTGATCAGGTTTCCGAAGTTCGCCCAGGAGAAGAAGTTCTTGGTCGTGAAACCTACGATAATCGAGACAATCGCCAGCATCGCAACGATTGGATTACCTTTTAAATAATCAATAAACTTTTTCATGATGTTATATTATCCCCTCACTACGATTCAAATTGTGTTGCTAATTCCATAATGTTTTCCTGCGTTGCGTCTTTGCCGTCGATAAAGCCGGTGACACGGCCGTCGCACATGACCATGATACGGTCGGACATACCGATCAGTTCCGCCATTTCGGAAGAGATCATGATGATGCTCTTGCCTTCCTTGGCGAGGTCGGCGATGATGCAGTAGATTTCGTACTTGGCACCGACGTCGATACCTCTTGTCGGTTCGTCAAGGATCAGGACGTCAGGATTGTTTGCCAGCCATCTGCCAATCAGAACCTTCTGCTGGTTACCACCGGACAGAGAAGCGATCGGTGTCTTGCTGGAAGGAGTCTTGGTGTTCATCTTTTCGACGTTCTCCTCTACCAGCTGTTCGATCTTCTTGGTGTTCAGTACGATTCCGTATTCGACGTATTTGTTCAGCGACGCTATGGAAATGTTATCGGCAACTGAGAGGACACCGAGGATACCGGATCCACGTCTGTCTTCTGTCAGCATCGCGATGCCGTTGTCGATTGCGTCTTTTGGTTTCGTGATTTTCAGTTCCTTGCCAAGATAGCGGACAGTTCCGGATGTCTTGGAACGGATGCCGAAGATGCCTTCCATCAGTTCGGTACGCTGGGCACCGACCAGGCCTGCAACGCCGAGGATTTCACCTTTGCGGACATTGAAGGAACAGTGGCGGAAACTCTTCGGGTTGATGGATGTGAAGTCTTCCACTTCGAAGACGACATCACCCGGTACGTTTTCTGTCGGCGGGTAAAGATTCGTCAGTTCACGGCCGACCATTTTGGTGATGATGAAGTCTGTGGTCAGATCCTTGGCTTCCCACGTGCCGATGTACTGACCGTCACGCATGATTGTGACTTCGTCACTGATGCGCAGGATTTCGTCCATCTTATGGGAAATATAGACGATTGCGACACCTTTGGATTTCAGATCTTCGACAATGCGGAACAGAGCTTCAACCTCGTTCTGTGTCAGAGATGATGTCGGTTCGTCGAGAATCAGAACACGGCAGTTGGCGGAAACCGCTTTGGCAATTTCAACCGACTGCATCTGTGAGACACTGAGCTCACCGACTTTGGTTTTCGGATCGAAGTCCATTTTGACTTCTTTCAGAACCCGTGCGGCATCAGCATACATCTTGTCGTGATCGACAATACTGATGGGGCCGAATTTCTTGAGCGGATAACGTCCCAGATAAATGTTTTCACCGATCGTCCTTGCGGGAATCGGCTGCAATTCCTGGTGCACCATGGCGATGCCTTTGTTCAGAGCATCCATCGGATTATGAATCTCTACCTTTTCGCCATCGATGAAAATCTCTCCTTCATCCATTGAATAGATGCCGAACATGCATTTCATAAGCGTGGATTTACCGGCACCGTTTTCACCCATCAGGGCGTGTACAGTACCGGGTCTCAGCTGCAGTTTTACATGATTCAGAGCGACAACACCAGGGAAAGCCTTATAGACGTCTTTCATTTCCAGAACAAATTCAGACATATGATTATGATTGCCTCCCTTAACTTTACCTTTATTATATTAGGTTTTTGCCCGAACTGAAACCGCTTTCTTTTCAGCGGCATTCAAATTTTCGTCGTAAAGAAAAGGGGGCAGAAGCCATGGGCTTTACCCCCTTTTTTCGGTTATATGTTCAGATCAGAATTATTTTGTGACCTTTACATAGTCGACCCAGTAGTAGTTGTCGAGTTTTTCGCCGTTCAGAGCCTTGACTGCGACATCAACTGCTGTGTGGGACTGACCGATGTGGTCGTTCAGGACTGTACCTGTCATTTCGCCGTTCTTAACCATTTCCTGGCATTCATCAAGAGCGTCGACACCAACGAGGTAAATGTCTTTTCCGACTGTGCGGCCCTTAGCCTTGATAGCAGCAGCTGCACCGAGAGCCATAGCGTCGTTGTTGCAGAATACTACTTCAATAGCATCGCCGTGCTGAGACAGAGCGTTGGATGTGATTTCTTCACCCTTTGCCTGAGCCCAGTTACCAACCTGATCATCGAGGCATTCAACTGTCAGACCAGCGTCTGTCAGAGCCTTGATGGAGAATTCTGTACGATACTGAGCGTCGATGTTTTCCGGATCGCCTTCGATCATGATGTAGGAGATCTTGCCATCGCCGTTGAGGTCGCCGTGATCCGGCAGTTCAGCAATGATTTCGCCCTGGAATGTTCCGGACTGACGAGCATCTGCACCAACATAGCAGACTGTCGGGTTGTCGAGGATTCCCTTGTAGGATTCGTCGCCGTTTTCGCCGAGCGGCTCACGGTTGATCAGAACGAGCGGGATGCCTGCAGCGACAACTTTGTCGATTGTGGCATCAGCGGAAGAAGTCTGAACGAGGTTCAGGATAATAACATCCATTCCCTGAGTGATGAAGTTGTCGATCTGGTTCTGCTGTTCAGCCATGTCGTTCTTACCGTCAACGATTGTAACGTTGTACTTGACTTCGTCTGTTTCCAGTGTCTTGAAGTAAGATTCGATTTCGTTACGGTACAGAGTCATGAAGTTGTCATCGAACTGGTAGATTGCAACACCGACATTGTATGTCTTTGCATCGGTGGAGCCTGTGTCGCCGCCTGTTGTCGGAGCAGAGCTGGAGCAGCCAGCTGCCATGGCAATGATCAGAGCGGAGGCGAGAAGAGTCTTGAACTTTTTCATTATTCCCTCCAATTATCATTTCGCAAAAGTTCACTTTGCAAGTTCAATATACACCCTGCTGAAACCGTTTACAATACTCAGATTTCACAAAATTATCACAAAATTCAAGGGAATAAAAAGATCTCTTATCTTCCTTTTTGAAGTTAACTGCAAAGAATGATTTTTCGTGTTAGAATCAATATAGAAACAAAGAATTTCTTAGCATTTTCATAATTAAATATTGAGGGTTTGGATATGGCACAGAAAAAAGAAACTACCAAGGAAACAGCGGCTGCCACGAAGAAAAAGACAGCTGCCGTGAAGAAGGAAACCGCAGCAGCGCCGAAGAAAAAGACAGCTGCGGCAAAGAAGGAAACAGCAGTTGCTCCGAAGAAAAAGACGGCTGCCGTGACAAAGGAAACAGCGGCTGCCCCGAAGAAAAAGGCCGAGCAGAAGCCTCTCGATCCGGTATTCCTGACACCGTTTGACCGTTATCTTCTGGCGAAGAGCACCAACTACAAGGTGTATCAGAAGATGGGCGCGCATCCGGCAAAGCATGAAGGAAAGAGCGGCATGCATTTCGCTGTCTGGGCACCGCATGCCAAGGCAGTATCGATCGTCTGCGACCGCAATCAGTGGGATCCCAAGGCGAACTACATGATACCGTTGGAAAAGAGCGGAATCTATGAAGGCTTTATCGAAGGCATGGGATTCGGCGAAGTTTACAAATACGCGATCCTGACCAAGAAGGGCGACATTCTCTACAAGGCTGACCCATATGCATTCTCGGCTGAATTCAGACCGGGAACCGCCAGCAAGACAGCCGATATCGCCGGCTATAAATGGGGCGACGCCAAGTGGATGACGGAACGTGCTTCCAAGGGCACATTCGACCAGCCGATGGCAATTTATGAAGTTCATCTCGGCTCCTGGCTCAAGCGCGAAAACTATGATGACGAAGACGGCTTCATGAACTACCGCGAATATGCCAAGGAACTGGCCGAATACTGCAACTGGATGGGCTATACGCATGTCGAGCTGATGGGCATCGCCGAGTATCCGTATGACGGATCGTGGGGCTATCAGGTTACCGGTTACTACGCGCCGACTTCCCGTTACGGCGAGCCGAAGGACTTCATGTACTTTGTCGACTACCTGCACAAGCATGGCATCGGCGTCATTCTCGACTGGGTACCGGCACACTTCCCGAAGGATGCCCATGGTCTGGCAGACTTTGACGGCGAAGCACTGTTCGAATATCCCGACCCGCGTATGGGCGAACATCCCGACTGGGGCACCAAGTGCTTCGACTACTCCAAACCGGAAGTCAAGAACTTCATGATCGGCAACGCCCTGTACTGGTATGACGAGTATCATATCGACGGACTGCGTGTCGACGCTGTCGCTTCCATGCTGTATCTGGACTATGGCCGCAAGGACGGCGAATGGATCCCGAACAAATACGGCGACAACGGCAACCTCGATTCCATGGAATTCTTCAAGCATCTGAATTCTGTCATCAGAGGCCGTAAGGACGGCACGATCATCGTTGCTGAAGAATCCACAGCATGGCCGAGAATCACGACCAGACCGGAAGATGACGGTCTTGGATTCACCTATAAGTGGAACATGGGCTGGATGCATGACTTCCTGGATTACATGAAGCTGGATCCGTATTTCCGTAAGGACAACCACAACAAGATGACATTCGGCATGAGCTATGCAACCAGCGAAAAGTTCATCCTTGTCCTCTCGCATGACGAAGTCGTTCACCTGAAGTGTTCGATGATCAACAAGATGCCGGGTCTGGACGGTGATAAGTTCAGAAACCTGAAGTGCGGCTATACATTCATGTTCGGCCATGCCGGCAAGAAGCTGCTGTTCATGGGCCAGGACTTCGCCCAGTACCATGAATGGGACGAGAAAGTCCAGCTGAACTGGGAACTGTGCGACGAACCGCTGAACCGCGACATGCAGAACTTCGTCCATGACCTGCTGCACATGTACAAGAAGTATCCGGCAATGTACGAACTGGATGATTCCTGGGAAGGATTCTCCTGGGTCAATGCCGACGACAACTCCAGAAGCATCTTCAGCTTCATCCGCCGCGACAAGAGCCGCAAGAACAGTCTGCTGTTCGTGATCAACATGACACCGGTAGACCGTCCGGACTACATGGTCGGCGCTCCGGTCAAGGGCAGATACACACTGGTGCTCGACGAGAACGGCGAGGTAACGGCAAAGTCCGACAAGAAGCGTGTCTATACTGCCGTGGCAGGCGAGTGCGACGGACAGCCGTTCCGTGTCGAATATCCGCTGCCGGGATATGGCTGTGCTGTCTTCCGTTTCCACGAGAAGTAATCGATTCATTACAGGGAGCATGAAAGCTCCCTTTTTTTTGAGGATATGACTTGTCCGCGCAGCTACATGCAGGCATATAACAGTATCCTGCCGTGATGGAGATATTGTTGACATCATCTGCCGGCAGTGATACTTTAAAATGCTCTTTTAAAGAGTGAATCAACACAGCCTTGACGCACAATTACATATGCATGAAAATCATAGTGGAAGCAGTAATCACTGCAGGAGGAAAAAGCTATGGAAAAAAAGACAACAACGGTTCTTTCGGAAGAACTGCTCAGTCAGGTAAGCGGCGGAGATCTTGATGTCTCAGCATATTCCGAGGAAGAACTTGCACAGATCTTCGAATTATATTTTCAGATGTACGGTGATCTGGACGCTCTGCCGTATCTTGCCGGCTGGGGCGTAACGACCGGTGACTATTATCTGATGGATCGCGACAAATACTGGCAGGACACACCATACGCCGGTGCACCGCGGGCCTGGAAGCTTGCTCATCTTGTCTATCAGCGGAATCATTGATTTGCATGCGGAACTAATATAAGGAGAAAAACAGAGATGAAAGACTTATTGGTATTGGAAGACGAAATGCTGGGAACAGTTTCCGGCGGATACAATGTGGACGATCTCAGTCCGGAGGATCTTGCCGAACTGCAGAGACTTGGCGGCATGCTGGTTGAACTGCAGATCATGAACAAGAACAACGATCCGAACTTCAGCAGGGAAAGATATCTGGAAATACTGAACCAGCTCGACGCTCTGGATAAAGAACTCAGAGCTAAGTACGGTTGATCAGAAAAGTATGATGCAAATGCCTCTGCATTCACAATGCGGAGGTTTTTTTGTGCTTTGTCGCTGCAAAAACATGAAAAAGGATCGGCCGGAAATGGCTGATCCTCTGTTCAGTTTAAGAAGCTGTGTGAACGGTCAGTCGAGGCCTTCTTCGCCATTGGAGGCGATGACCTGTTTATACCAGAAATAGGAATCCTTCGGAATGCGGTTGAGAGTGCCGCTGTTTTCGTCTTCCTCTCTGTCGACATAGACAAAGCCGTAACGCTTCTGGTAGCCGTTGAGCCAGCTGAGCAGGTCGGTGTAGGACCATGTGCAGTAGGCAATGACACGGCAGCCGTCGTCGCAGGCCTTCTTGAGTTCCTTCAGGTGTTCCTTCAGATAGGCGATGCGGTACGGGTCGTGGATCTTGCCGTCTTCAACTTTGTCGAACGCACCCAGGCCGTTTTCGGAAATCAGGATCGGCAGGTCATAGCGCGATGTGATTTCGCGGCAGCAGTATCTGAGGCCCATCGGGTCGATCGTCCAGTCCCAGTCGGTCGTCGGCAGATACTGGTTCTTCGGATTGCGGTAGAGTCCGGCAACACCGGAAACCTGGGATGTGCCTTTTTCGCCGGTCGTGTTCATCTTGCCCATGCCGTCGACACCGTCGATCGGGTTGTATTCGACACTGGTGGTCTGGTAGTAGTTGACACCCATGAAGTCGACTTTGGAAGCAGCTTCCTTCAGGATTTCAGCATCGCCTTCCTCCATGACGGGAGCGATGCCGCGGGATTCCTGATATGCCCGGGCAGCACGCGGATAGCGGCCATAGGCATAGACATCCATCCAGTAATAGTTCTGCAGGTCGTCATAGTCGGCTTTTGCCATCGCGTCTTCCGGCTTGTTAGTGACCGCATAGGAAGGACCGTAGGCAAAGGAGGAGCCGACCATGGCATCCGGCCAGATTTCTTTCAGGGCAAGCACCGACTTGGCATGCGCCATGAAGACATGATGGTTGACCTGATAGAAGGTCTTCCAGTCCTCAACCTTTCCCGGAGGATGGGAGCCCATCAGCCAGCCGTGACCGGTAAAGACATTCTGTTCGTTGATGATGATCCAGTGTTTGACTCTGTCACCGAAATGTTCGAAGAGGGTTCTGGCATAGCGGACAAAGTCATCGACGATACGTCTGTCTTCCCAGCCGCCGTACTGATCCTGCAGTGCCTGCGGCAGGTCCCAGTGATAGACAGTGACCATCGGGGTAATGCCGTATTTGACGCATTCATTGATCAGGTTGTCATAGAAGGCGAGGCCTTTTTCATTGACTGCGCCGTTGCCGTCGGGAATGATTCTTGTCCAGGCAATGGAGAAGCGATAGGCTTTCAGCCCCATTTCGTGCATCAGGCGAACATCTTCCTGATAGCGGTGATAATGATCGACAGCCTTGTCGCCGGTCGTCGCTTTGAAGGTCTTGCCGGGGATCCTTACAAACGCATCCCAGACCGAGGGTCCCTTGCCGTCTTCGTCCCAGGCACCTTCGACCTGATAGGCTGCGGAAGCACTGCCCCACAGAAAACCTTCAGGAAATCCTTTAGACTTTTCAAAATACATGATATTTCTCCTGTTTCTTATAGTTTCATTATAACGACAAAGCCGGTAAAAAATGCCCTGTGACCGCAGAAATTCTTATATTTTTCGGAAAGCTTCAATGATATGATAGGAATGCTGAAAGTGTGTGAGGAAACCATAATATGATGCATGAGCAGAAAAACAGAATGATCAATGACTGGGACCGCCGCAATATGGAAATCGACCCGAACTATGTTCCGGCCGACCCGGAAAAGGCGAAACTGGTCCTGAAACTCGGAAATATGATCACCGACCGGTATCTTGTCAAATATACCGGAACGATGACCTATGAAGATCCGGAATACTGGATGCTTGATGAAATACTGACCAAGGAAGAAGTCAAGCTGATGCTGTCGTTCAAAAAGACCAGAAGCAATCTCGATATCGAAGAGATCGCCAGCCGCAATGACATGACTGTCGAACACGCGCAGGAAGTCGTGCAGCATCTGATGTGGATCGGTCTGGTGGAATGCAACCGCGAAAACGAAGACAGACACCTGGCTTACAATGTACCGATCTTCGTGCCCGGTTCGGCTGAATTCATGATGATCAACACCGAACTGGTCGAGCAGCATCCGCGGCTCGCCACGTTCTTCAACCTGATGACCCAGCTGCCGCTGGAAGGGATCACACCGATGGTTCCCCAGGGCGGTGCCGGAATCGGCATGCATGTCATCCCGGTCGAAAAAGCGATCGAACACGAGAGCACAGCCCTGCCGATCGAAAAGATCTCCCACTGGCTGAACAAATATGACAAATACAGTATCGGTGTCTGCACCTGCCGCCGCCAGCAGACATGGCGCGGTGAGAACTGCGGCGATATCGAAGGCAACTTCTGCATCGGTGTCGGTGACCTGGCTGAATTCATGGTGCTGCGCGGTGTCGGTCAGTACCGCACCTATGAACAGGTCATGGAGACACTGCAGAGAGCGGAACGCCACGGCTATGTCCATCAGACGACAAATATCGACGGCGAAGAAAAGATCGTCGGTATCTGTAACTGCTCGCCGGCATCCTGCAACGCCCTGCGTCTTGCCAAACTGTACAACACACCGAATTCCGTCCGTTCCGCATACCGTGCCCATGTCGATGCCCAGAAGTGTGTCGCCTGCGGCAAATGCGTGGAAGTATGTCCGGTCGGCGCTGCCAGACTCGGCCAGAAACTGTGCAAAAAGGACGGTCCGGTCAAATATCCGCTGACCCAGCTGCCGGATGAAGTGAAGTGGACCGAAGACAACTGGAATCCGAATTACCGTGCTGATATCAAGGTCAACTGCTATGACACCGGCACTTCTCCCTGCAAGACCGCATGTCCGGCCCACCTGGCTGTACAGGGTTATGTGAAGATGGCGAAAGAGGGCAGATACATGGACGCTCTGAAGCTGATCAAGCAGGACAACCCGTTCCCGGCAGTCTGCGGCGCCATCTGCAACCGCCGCTGCGAGGAAGCATGCACCAGAGGCCTGATCGACCAGCCGGTCGCCATCGACGAAATCAAGAAGTTCATCGCCGCCCAGGAACTGAAGCAGGAAAACAGATATGTTCCGATCTGCGAGAAGCACGACCGTGACGGCGGCTTCTGGGGCGACGAATTCAAGATCGCCATTATCGGTGCCGGTCCGGCCGGCATGAGCTGCGCCTACTATCTGCGCACCAACGGATATCCGGTCACCATCTTCGAAAAGGAAGAAAAACCGGGTGGCATGCTGACATACGGCATCCCTGCCTTCCGTCTTGAAAAAGATGTCATCGATGCTGAAATCGATGTGCTGAGACAGATAGGTGTCGAATTCAGATGCGGTGTCGAAGTAGGAAAGGATGTTACGATCCAGGATCTCAGACATGAAGGCTACAAGGCATTCTATGTGGCCATCGGTGCCCAGGGCGGCAGACTTGCCGGTATTCCGGGCGAAGATGCCAAGGGTGTCGAAACCGGTGTCGACTTCTTGAGAAGAGTCAACCTGAACCATGATGAAACACTGAACGGCGATGTCGTTGTTGTCGGCGGCGGCAATGTCGCGGTCGACGTGGCAAGAACTGCCATCAGACTGACAGACGGCAAGGTCTCAATGGTCTGTCTGGAAGGCGAAAACGAAATGCCCGCGGCTGACGATGAAGTTCTCGAAGCCAAGGAAGAAAATATCACTGTCAATAACGGCTGGGGTCCGAAGGAAATCCTGACAAAGGACGGCAAGGTTACCGGCATCGTCTTCAAGAGATGCACGGCTGTCAAGGATGCCGAAGGCCGCTTCAACCCGCAGTTTGACGAAGAAGATACCATGACGATCAACGCTTCGCATGTCCTGATGTCCATCGGCCAGTCGGTCGAATGGGGCAGTCTGCTGGAAGGCACGGCCGTCGAGCTCAACCGCAACGGCACAGCCAAGGCCGACCAGGTCACATTCCAGACCGGTGAAAAGGATATCTTTGTCGGCGGCGACGTCTATACCGGACCGCGCTTTGCCATCGATGCCATCGCAGCCGGAAAGATGGCCAGTGATTCCCTGAACAGATTCGTTCATCCGGGCAACTCGCTGACGATCGGCCGCGACCTCAGACAGTTCATCGAACTCGACAAGGACGATATCGTCTTCCCGTCCTATGACACCAGCAGAAGACAGGTACCGGGACACAAGCTCGCGACCAAGGACAACAAGTTCCACGACAACCGTCTGCCGTTTACCGAAGAACAGGTGAAGCAGGAAGCATCCCGCTGCCTGAGCTGCGGCGCCACGGTCGTCGACCTGAACAGATGTGTCGGCTGCGGCCTATGCACGACAAGGTGCGAATTCGACGCAATCCATCTGACCCGCGACCTGCCTGGTGCGTCCAAGATGATCAAGGCGGAAGACAAGATGAAGGAAATCATCCCTTACGCCGCTAAGAGAGAAATCAAGATCCTGTTCAACAAAGGCAAAAAATAACAGAGAAAGAGGCCAGGGCCTCTTTCTTTTTGCGAAATCATCTATAATGAAAGTATGGCAAATCAGGATGAATATCTGAGTTTTTTCAAACATGACGTGCTCGAGAGGGCGTTCCAGTATTACGAAAGCGATTATGTGCATGAGCTCAAGCGCCTCAGCAGCGATGTCATCACCGCTTCCGTGGAAGGAACAGATTCGAAGCCATACGCAGTGCGGATCGATCTTTCCCGTCCCTATCATTCCGAATGCAACTGCCCGTATGCGGCCCAGGGAAAGATGTGCAAGCATATGGCGGCGGTTTTCTTCGCGGCGTTCCCGGAACAGGCGAAAGCATATGAAGACTACGCGGAAGGAAAGTATCTGGGCGAGGATGATTTCGACATCGAACAGGATGAACATGATTTCCTGCCGGCAAACTACAATGACCTGCTGGAGGAATTCCTGAATCAGATGGACGGACATGAGAAAAAGGAACTGCTCAGGAAACTGCTGAACCGTGATCCGATGAATACCTATTCTGTCTATTTGCGGGGACTGTACGAACAGTCGATGGAAAACAGCAGTCTGCGCCGGGCGGAAGAAATCCACCGTCTTCTGACTCTGAAGACACCTTATTATGCCGGCAGTACTGCTGACTTCACAAAGCCGGTGCTGAGCGAAGATATCCGTCAGGAACTGGACAACAGCAATGATGAAACACTGATCAATGAAATGGTGAAGCAGTTCAAGGATGTACGACTTTATTCCTTCAGCGACGCAGTATGGCTGGCGGAATATCTTTCCTGCTACGACACGGAAACAGGAAAAAACAGATTCGCCAACGAACTGGAAGATCATACCGCCTTCATGGAAGAGGAAGTGCATACATCCGGTTATCATCCGCTCAACAATGTCTTTAAGGCATTGTATGTCCTGCGTAAGGAATGGACTCCCGAAGATCTGGCATACGATCTGCTCAAACATCTGAAATATACCGGCTATGCCGCTTATGTCCTGGAACAGGAGAAAGACATACCGCTGCTGTATTACAGCTTCCGTGACATGATGCACAAAAGCATTTTCAACCGCCGGGCGGTACATAAAGTACTGCACCTTTTCGCTGAAAGGCTGAATGATCCCGGCATCCATGAACTGGCGGATTATTATGATTATGTCTATAACTTCAACCGGGCGGCATTTGACCGGCTGAGAATCTGCCCGGATTTCCGGGAAGTCGTACTGCCAAGACTTCTGCAGCAGAAACCGCATATCGTCAAGGAAACCATGGCCCAACTGCAGATGAGCGATGAACTGTTTGCCCTGCTGAAAAAGGAAAACGACATCTGGGGAATGGTCGCCCATGCGCCGCTTCTGGATACAACCCATCATCAACAGATGGTGGAAATCTTCCGCCGGGAATTCATGAAGCATATCGAGAATGCGGAAAACCGCCGGGAATATGAAAATGCCTGCCAGTATATCCGGGCTTTATGCACGTTGCAAAACGGCGACGAAATCGTCGAGGATATCGTGCAGGATCTGAAAAAACAGGACCGCTATGCAAGAAGACGTGCCCTGTTTGAAGAAATCGAGAAAGCCAGATAAAAAGTCACGGAACTGTCAGTCCTGTGACTCATGATTCACTTTCATCCGGAAACATAACTGATCATCGACGGATCCTTCCAGATAGGAGGATCCGTTTTCCGTGTTGTAATGAAGCTGCAGACGGTCATAGCACCTTGCTTCATGGTGGTATTCCGCCCGGATCAGTACCGGTTGAGGACTCCGGGTCGCGAAGAGATCGTCGAACAGGTCGAAGTAGCGGGTATTGTTCATGTGACCGTTGAGGTCGCAATAACTGAACGGCACTTTGAATTCCTGCTGCTGTTCACATTCTTCGGCATTGATCCGCTGCGGCAGGGGATATTCATTTCCGTGCTGTTCACCCGGAACAGATATCCCGTTCTTATCCGGGAAGATCATTTTTCTTGTCTGATGGTCGATCAATGCCCAGAGAGCGCTGCCCTCGACCAGCAGGTTGCCCTTGCTGTCGTGGATCTGGTAGTAACGGGGAAAGAGAACGTGCATGGTTGTTCCCGGCCAGGAAGATACGGTGATTTCATCATCGTATTCGGGCAGGGAATGAATCTTCACTTCCTGCTGCATGATGACCCACAGGAACCCGTGATCCAGTGTCTTTTCCCGGCCGGCACCGAGCTCTTCGGTATGGGCGATGGATATTTCCTGCAGCATCTCGAACAAGGTCGACGTCCGCAGTTTCCGGTACATGTTGACGTCTTTGTTTTTCAGTCTGCAGGAAGTCTGATATATGCTCATTGTTCTTCCTTCGGAAGGTATTTCATGACGGTATCAACGATATCTCCCAGAGTGATCATCTTTGACCATTTATCATCGGGGATATGAACGTCGAACATGCCTTCCAGTTTGGTGACGACAAGGATGAAACCCATGGAGTCGATCGCTGTTTCGTTATTCAGGACAGTGTCTTCCGTCAGTTCGCCTTTGATCATTTCCGGAACATTGTCCATGATCACTTTCTTTGTTTTGGCAAGTACTTCTTCGCGTGTAATCATAAATCTTCGATCTCCTTTTCGAGTTTCCATCTCTGCAGCTTGCCGGACGGGGTAAGGGGCAGAGGATGGCCGAGTGTAATAATATCCGTAATCTGTCTGCTGCGGGTCTGCAGACGGTTGATTTCGTTGATTTTTGCCTGGATTGCATCCCTGTCGGCTTCGTTTTCCATGACCAGGACCGGCCGGCCGTTTTTCAGGGAGACGGCAATTTTATCATCACCGATGGCGGCGGCGATTTCGCTTTCGTATTCCGGCAGATAGATCTTGTTGCCGTCAGAAAGAACAAGGATGTCCTTTTTCCTGCCATTCAGGTGCAGCCGTCCGTCGTCATCGATATAACCGAGGTCACCGGTATGAAGGACACCTTCCTGCACGGTGTTGATCGTGTCGGAAGAGTATTTGTAATATCCCTGCATCATACAGGTTCTGCTTTCAATCAGGATCTCACCGTCCGGTGCAATCGTTATCTTATCATCGGGACAGATGTCGAGCGCTCTCGGATCGCCGCCGGTGCTGATGGCAACGCCGGAACTGGTTTCTGTCAGACCGTATCCGAAGGACAGCTGGATGCCTTTGTCTTTGACTGCCTGCATGAGTTCGTCGCTGCAGTCGCCGGCTCCGACCAGGATCAGCCGCAGTTCGTCGTTGAGACAATTCATTTTCATCATGAAGTTCAGCAGGGAAGGGACGACACTGATGACGGTCGGATGGAAATACTGAGCGTCATCGATATAGTGACGTACACCTCTGCCGAGGGCTACCGGAACCGCGTTGAACATCGGCCACAGCAGCGTGCATACAAAACCGAATACATGGGCATGAGGCAGAATCGACAGCAGCAGGTCGCCTTCCTTCAGCGGCAGCATCTGCGAACCGTTCCAGGCACTCTGCATCAGGCTGTAGTCGGAAAGGACGACGGCCTTTGCCCGGCTTGTCGTTCCGCTGGTGAAGAACAGGATGCGTCCGGTACCGTCGATAATGCCGTCGGTCAGATACGGGGTGCAGAGGTCGATATGTTCCTGCCGTCCGTAGACTGTGTCGCAGTCGGCGTAGCGGATCAGTTCGCCGAGATGTTCTTCCGGTGTGGAAGGGTCGAGCATCACTGTCTGCAGACCGCCGATCACGGCCGCGAAGATCTTGATGATGCTGGCCAGGGAACCGTCGGCGAAGACAGCGATGCAGGTCTTTCCCGATTCCTGCAGCTGCTGGGAACGCAGTAAAACGGCGACATAGAATTCGCCGTAAGTCATGCGGCAGATGCCGTTATCCTCATAGATGAAAGCTGTGTCATCCTGCCGGTTTTCCGCCAGGTATTCCAGCAGGTGTCTGAAGCCTGAAAAACGCATGTTTATTACCTTAACTGAAGTATAGCATACTTGCAAAATGATTCACAAAAAGTAGTGAGAAGACTCCTTTCGGTAGTATAATCAGTTATACAAGGAGCATATTTCTGAAATGGATAAGAATACCAAAATCTGCATCATCGGTGCAGGACCTGCCGGTCTCTCTGCAGGGATGTATCTGGAACAGAAAGGATACGAAAACTACACAATTTTAGAGAGAAACGATCATGTCGGCGGCAAATGCAACAGCCCGCACTACAATGGCAGACGTTATGAGATGGGTGCCATCATGGGTGTCCCGTCCTATTACGCTGTTCATGATGTCGAAGAGTTCTGCGGCATTACCCATGACGGCCCGCAGCTCAACCGCAACTACAAGGACAAGACCGGAAAGGTCATTGAACCGTTTGAGCCAAAGAAGAACATCACCAAGATTCCGCGTCTTCTGAAGATGAAGTCGCAGGTCAAGAAACTCGGCGAGATCCTGGAAACAAAGTACAAGGGATATGACATCAACGGTCACCGCGGTGTCGCCCAGGGAAGATATGACGGCTTCGCTGTCACACCGGAGCGCGAACCGGTTTCCGGTGTCAACGAGAATCTGAAAGATCTGGCGCTGCCGTTCAAGGAATGGTGCAAAAAGAATGATGTCGAACTGACCCAGGACATCTGGATCGGCCCGTTCACATCCTTCGGCTACGGTTACTTCGATGAGATTCCGGCTGCCTATGTCCTGAAATATCTGGACTTCCAGACCTGCATGAACTTCGTCAAGATCAACCTCTGGACATGGAAGGAAGGAACCCAGTACATCTGGGAATGCCTCGATGCGAAACTGAAGAACCATGCCCGCCTCAACAGCGACATCACCAAGGTCGAGCGCAAGGACGGCAAGGTATATGTCACTGTCAACGGCGAGACGGAAGAATATGACAAGCTGATCGTCACATCACCGCTGCAGTTCTTCCCCGACTATGCCGATGCCCGCGAAGACGAAAAGAAATACTTTGGCAAGATCGATTACGAACGCTATGACGTACTGGCAGTCGAGACGAAACCGGAAGATCATCCGGAAATCTCCTACTATGTATTCGACAACATGACACCGGAACGCCTCGGCCATCTGATGGTTTACTACAGAAGATGGAGAGACACGAAGGATCAGGTCATCACGACCTATGCCCTGCGCAAGCATAAGAATTCGGAAGAAATCCCCTATGAAGTATGCAAGCAGACAGTCCTGAACGACCTGAAAACCATGCAGAACCCGGCAAGCAATGTCGTCAATGAGCAGTCCTGGTACTATTTCCCGCATGTCTTCTCGGAAGACTACGCAGCCGGATGGTACGACGATGTCGAAGCGATGCAGGGCAAGTATGACACATACTATGCCGGCGAAGTCATGAGCTTCGGCGACATGGATGAAACGGCAGAGTACTCCCGCGAACTCGTCGAACGTTTCTTCTGATAACGAACAAGCCTCTTATCTGAAAACTGATAAGAGGCTTTTAGAGAAAGGTATACTATGAATTTCTATAAAGATCATTATGATGTCATTGTCATCGGCGGCGCCCTTGCCGGTATGAGCGCGGCAATGAGCCTGGCGAAGGAGGGAAAGGATGTCCTGATCCTGGAACGTCATAATCTGCCCGGCGGCATGGCGACAAGTTTTGTCCGCTCGGGTATGGAGATGGAAGCCACCCTGCATGAGATGATGTCTCTGGGTTTGAAGGAAGAACCCCTGTATATCCGCAAGTATCTGGACGAGATGGGAGTCGCCATCGACTGGCTGCGGGTTCCCGAAGCCTACCGTCTGCTGTCCCATCCCGACGGAATCGACATTACCCTGCATGCCGGCAGAAGACCGGACGGCACATGGGTATGCGCCGACGAGATCGACATGATCTACAGCGGTACGAAGGACGAGATCAACCGTCTGCTGGAACTGTGCCGCAGCGTCTATGAATCGGTTCTGTTCCTCAACGAACATACGCTTTCCAAACTGGAGATGCTGATGAAGCATGAACCGCTGGTCAAGACCGCCGGCTACAGCGCCAAGGAAGTGCTGGATACCGCATTCAATCTGCCGGAAGCGGTCAAGAAGATCCTCAGTGCCTACTGGATCTATGTCGGCCAGCCGATCAGCACCCTGCCGTTCACCATCTACGCCTTCCTGATGGCGGACTATATGATGGGCGGATCCTTCGTGGCCAGGGGCTTCTCACATGAGATGTCGGTTGCCATGGCGGAAAAATGCGAAGAACTGGGCGTCCAGTTCGAATACGGCCAGAATGTCGAAAAGATCCTGGTCAGGGACAACCATGTATACGGCGTCCGCACCAGCAGGGGAGACGAGATTCACTGTGATTACATTGCCAGTGCGCCTTATCCCAATACCGTCTACGGCAAGATGATCGAACCGCAGTCGGAAGTGCCGAAGGAAGCCAGACAGTATGCCAATGCCATGCCGATGGGCGTGACCAATTTCTCGGTCGTGCTTCTGCTCGACAAATCACCGGAAGAGCTGAATATCAAAGACTATTCCGTCTTCTCTTCCGACATTCCTTTCGATACCGATGTCTTCTGGGAAGAAGGAAAGAAGATCGGCGGCTGGGACTATCTGACAACGATCTGTCTGAACTATGCCAACCCCGACTGTGTGCCGGAGGGCATGACATCGCTTTCAATCACCTTCCTGCCGCTGCCGGAAGCCTTCCTCGATCTGAAGGCGGACGAATACTTTGAATTCAAGCGCACGGTCGCAAAGGAAATGATCGGCCGGGTATCGAAGCATCTCGGTGTCGACCTGATGGAACACATCCAGGAAATCGAAATCGAGACACCGGTGACGATGTCCCACTATACCAGCGACTACCGCGGTGGCATCTACGGCTACCAGCATTCGATGGACAATTCCGTTGTCGGCCGTCTGGAAGACCTGGACAAGGAATTCTATATCAAGGGACTTGTCGGCTGTGCCAGCCACCAGCTGGTCGGCGACGGCATGGCCTGCAATATCAATAACGGCAGGATTGCTTCCAAAGCGATCCTGGAATGGATGAAGGAGGCCGAATCATGAAAGTAAAAGGTTTTCTGCAGGATGTCACAGGTGCCTCCCGCGTCACCAATGCAAGAAGAAAGCGCATCAGCAGCGGTAGTTATCTGAATGTCTACAGCGATCCGATCCGCGAAGTCGCAAAGGAAGTTCATCCCGATCCTTTTAAGGTCAGAGTTGTTTACGTCACTGACGCTTCGCCGACAGCCAGAACGTTCAGGCTGGTTCCGTGCGAAGGCAAACTGCCGCCGTTTGAGGCCGGTCAGTATGTCTCCTTCCAGGATCTCAGGATCGGCGATACGCTGACGACCCGTCCGTTCTCCATTTCCAGCGCCCCGTTCGAGGCAAGAAGCGAAGATCCGTTCTTTGAAGTCACGATCCGCAAGGGAAAGGACAACGGATTCGTCTCGAATTATTTCTATAACGAAGTCAAGGAAGGCGACGAATTCACGGTCGAAATGCCGTTCGGACAATTCTTCCATGAGCCGATGCGCGATGCGAAGAACGCTGTCGCCCTGGCCGGCGGTTCCGGTATCACACCGTTTGTCTCGATGGCGAAGGAAATCAATCACGGAACCCTGGATATGAACCTGACCATTCTCTACGGTTCGGTATCCTCGAAGGACATCATCCTTAAGGAAACACTGGACAGCGTGGAAAGCGACAGAGTCAAGGTCGTCCATGTCATCTCCGGCGAAGAGGACTATCCGGGAGAAAAGGGATTCCTTACCGCTGAACTGATCAGGAAGTACAGCAGCGGCGATACGACATATTATGTCTGCGGCCCGCTGCCGATGTACCACTTTGTCAGAGGTGAACTGGCAAAACTGGAAGTGCCGGAAAAACGCATCCGCATGGAAGTGTTCGGCGCGCCGGTGGATATCACCAAAGCCGACGGATATCCGGAATGCTCGGCACAGACCTTCAGACTGACAGTTGTCAGAGGCGTCCATGAAGATGTCATCGAAGCATCCTCGCTCGAATCCCTGGCGGTCGCCATGGAACGGGCCGGCATCCCCAACAACACCAGATGCCGTAGCGGTGCCTGCGGATACTGCCGCTGCAAGCTTCTGTCCGGTGAGGTCTTTGTCCCGGCGGAAGGCGACGGCAGAAGGTATGCCGACAAGATGTACGGCTATGTGCATGCCTGCTCGGCTTATCCGCTGACCGACTGCAAAATCAAGATCATCATCAAGTAATTGGTATATGTAAGCTGCCGCTGGAAAGCGGCAGTTTTTCTGTTTTCCGGGACTGACCGGCGGCAAAGCAAAAAGCCATGCCGGAGGTTAATGGAGGAAAGTATGCTAAAATACAGTCAGAAAGATTGTTCAGAAGAACAAAAGAGGAGTCAAGAATGACAGACAAGATGAGAAACACTCCCTATGAGGAGAGAACAGGCAACGAGTCAATCGTTTATTTTACCCGCGATATTTCTCCGGCCGGTATCATGAAGGCCTATGAGAAAGTCAACGCCAATATCTGCGGTAAGGTTGCGATCAAACTCCATACCGGTGAAAAGGGCGGTCCGAACTTCACACCTGCAAGCTGGGTCAAGGAAGTCATGGAAGGGGAAGAAACCCTGAAGAACGCGACAATCGTCGAGACCAACACTTTCTACAAGGGCGACCGCTACACAACCGAAGAACATCTGGATACCCTGAAGTACAACGGCTGGGATTTCTGCCCTGTCGACATCATGGACGCTGACGGAACAGTTGATCTGCCGGTCAAAGGCGGCAAGTGGTTCGATCACATGACCCACGGCAAGACCATGACAGATTATGATTCCATGTTTGTCCTGACCCATTTCAAGGGCCATACGATGGGCGGCTTCGGCGGCTCCAACAAGAATATCGGTATCGGCTGCGCCGACGGCCGTATCGGCAAAGGCATGATCCACGCCAAGAACGGCAACGACTGGGGTGTGACAGAAAACGAACTGATGGAAAAGATCACCGAGTCCACCAAGGCGACGATCGATTTCTTCGGTAAAAACATCACCTATGTCAACGTCATGAGAAACATGTCGGTCGACTGCGACTGTGCCGGCAAGGCAGCCGCTCCGGTTGTGACACCGAACGTCGGTATTCTGGCATCCACCGATATCTGCGCCATCGATCAGGCCTGCGTCGATCTGGTCTATGCGATGTGCGAAGCAGACCACAAGGATCTGGTCGAAAGAATCGAAACAAGACACGGTGTCAGACAGCTCAGCTACATGTATGAACTGGGCATGGGCAACAGAAAGTATGTCCTCGTCGATCTCGACAACGACGAAGTCCGTATCTGCGCCAAGAAGGCAGTCGAAGGTGTCAAGCCGTTCAAGAAAATCGTCAAGTAAACATGAATATCCTTGTAATTGACGCCCAGGGAGGCGGCATCGGCAGGCAGATCATCGCCGGCATCCGGGAAAAGAATCCCGACCTCGATATCACGGCTGTCGGAACCAACAGCGCCGCCACGTCCAGCATGCTCAAGGCAGGAGCGACCCGGGGAGCCACCGGCGAGAACGCAGTCATCGTAGGCTGCCGCCGGGCGGACATTATCATCGGACCGATCGGTATTGCCATCGCCGATGCGATGCTCGGGGAAGTGACACCGAAGATGGCAGAGGCAGTCGGACAGAGCACGGCTGAGCGGATCCTGATTCCGTTTCTCAACTGCGGCTCGACGATCGTCGGCGTCAGCGAAACAAATACCGGCAGACTGGTCGCAGAAGCGGTCGCAAAGCTGCAGAACTGTATCGACAGCAAATAAAAGAAATGTATTCCAGAAGGCATACACAGATAAGAGTATCTCTGTATGTCTTTCTTTATTTAAGGAGGGGAAGAAATGAACAAAACAAGAAACATCGTACTGACCGGACTGATGATCGCCATCGGCATCGTCATTGTCACGGTCCTGAAAAACTTCGGCGGCCAGCCGATCCTGAGACTGTTCTCGCCGATGCACTTTCCGGTCATCGTTGCCGGCTTCGTGATCGGTCCGGTGGAAGGTCTGATCTGCGGCGTGCTGACACCGGCACTGTCCTATCTGATCAACCAGCTGCCGCCCAACGGTCCGTGGGCGATGATGGTGGAACTTGGAGTCTACGGTCTGGTGTGCGGTCTCGGCATGAAGATGATCAAAAATGACAACCCGACAGTGAAGATCTACATTACCCTGATCATCGCCATGATTCTGGGAAGAATCGCCGGCGGACTTGTGACCGGGTTTATTCTCAACGCCGGGGAATACTCTTTATCCGCATGGATCAGCGCCTATTTCATCGGTACCGCACCGGCCATCGTAGCCGACCTGATCCTGGTGCCGGTCATTGTCCGGGCGTTGCAGAATGCAGGTCTGGCCAATATCCGCTAGGACGGAAACACAGTGAACTGTATTGTTCGCTGTTTTTTTTCGCTTCAAAGGTCTTTTTGCGACACAGGACAGGTGAAAACCAATACAATGATGGTAATCATGGCGGAAAAGAGAAATGATAAAAAATCGCTGGCGATGTTCATCACCGCGATGCTGATCTTCGGAACGATCGGGGTACTGAGACGGTATATTCCTCTTCCCTCGGCTTTTCTGGCGTTTTTCCGCGGTGTGCTCGGCGGTCTGTTTCTTCTTGCTTTTGTCAAAATCAGAAAAAAGGATACGGCAGAAAAGCTGCCGCTTCCGGTTTTTCTGCGCCTGGCACTTACCGGGGCGATGATGGGAATCAACTGGATCCTGCTTTTTGAAGCCTACAACTATACGACAGTGGCAGTCGCCACCCTGTGCTACTATATGGAACCGACGATCGTAATGCTGCTGTCACCGATTATTTTCAAAGAGCGGCTGACCTGGAAAAAAGCACTTTGTGCCGCGGTTTCGATCATCGGCATGGTTCTGGTGTCCGGCGTCATCGGTGATACCGGCACAGGCAGTCTGAAAGGCATTCTGCTCGGACTGGGGGCAGCGGTATTCTATTCGTGTGTCGTGATCATGAACAAGAAGACACCCGGCATTGACGCCTATCAGAAAACGACCGTCCAGCTGCTGGCGGCCGGACTGGTCATGGTGCCGTATCTCCTGCTGAGCGGAGGATTCAGCGGCGTGGAATTCAATACCTTGTCTTTATTCCTTCTGCTGGTACTCGGTATCGTGCATACCGGTTTTGCCTATGCGCTGTACTTCGGCAGTATGGATGGCCTCAAGGTGCAGTCGATTGCCGTGTTCAGCTATATCGATCCGGTTTCCGCCCTGCTGTTTTCCGCCCTTCTGCTGAGAGAACCGCTGACGGTGATGAATGCGATCGGGGCTGTGATGATCATCGGCGCGGCTCTGGCCAGCGAAATGCAGCAGCCGGAAAATGAATAAAAGGAGAAAATCATGGACTTCAAAGACAAGATCGCTGTCGTTACCGGCGGTGCCCGGGGTATCGGTGCCTGCATCGCGGAGGAATTCCGCAGGGAAGGTGCTTGTGTGGAAATCATCGATATCCGGGAAGGAGACTGGTATCAGGGGGATCTCAGCGATCCAAAGACAATCGAAGACTTTGTCCGCTATGTGATTGATAAACACGGACACATCGATTATCTGATCAACAACGCCCTGCCAATGATGAAAGGCATCGATACCTGTTCCTATGAGGAATTCATGAACGCCCTGGCTGTCGGTACGGCAGCACCGTTCTACCTTTCCAAGCTGTTCGCACCGTATTTCAGTCCCGGCGCGTCGATTGTCAACATTTCCTCTTCCCGCGACCGCATGAGCCAGCCGCAGACGGAAAGTTATACTGCTGCCAAAGGCGGAATCGCCGCTCTGACGCATGCCCTGGCGGCATCCTTTGCCCATAAAGTCCGGGTCAATTCCGTATCGCCGGGATGGATCGAAACGGGAGGCAATGTATACAGCGGTCCCGATGCCCTGCAGCAGCCGGCGGGAAGAGTCGGTGTACCGCAGGATATCGCTGCCATGGTATTATTTCTTTGTTCAGAAAAAGCCGGATTCATCACCGGCGAGAATATCTGTATTGACGGCGGCATGACCCATCTGATGATCTATCACGATGATCATGGCTGGCTGTATGAAGGAGAAAATAACAATGACTAGAATCATGCAAATCGGTTTTATCGGCAACGGCAAAAGCACGAACCGCTATCACGCGCCTTTTATTCTGACCCGTACGGACACCATGAAAATCAAAACGATCTATGCCCGCAACCTGGAAAAGAAAGACTGGGCAAGGATCGACGGGGTCACTTATACCGACAATATTGACGATGTGCTGAAGGATCCGGAAATCGATGTCGTCGTTGTTACTCTGCCGCATCAGCTGCATTACAAATTCGCGAAAACCGTGCTGGAAGCAGGCAAGAACTGTGTGCTGGAAAAACCTTTTACCGCGACAGTGAAGGAAGCACAGGAACTCTTTGATCTGGCAAAGGAAAAGGGAGTCATGCTGCAGTGCTACCAGAACCGCCGCTTTGACAGCGACTTCCTGACAGTGCAGAAAGTCATCGAATCAGGAAGACTCGGCGATCTGCTGGAAGTGGAAATGCATTTTGACTACTACCGTCCCGAGATTCCGGAAAGTGTGAAGGAATTCCGTCCCGAATGGTCGTATCTCTATGGTCATGGCTGCCATACCCTGGACCAGGTGATTTCCTATTTCGGCAAACCGGACCGTGTCCACTATGATGTCAGACAGCTGCTGGGCGAGGGCAGGATGAACGATTACTTCGACCTTGACCTGTACTACGGTGTTCTGAAGGTATCCGTGAAGTCCTCATACTTCCGCGTCAAAAGCCGTCCTTCCTTTGTCGTCTACGGCAAGAAAGGCATGTTCGAGAAGTATTACAAGGATCAGCAGGAAACAGATCTGAAGAAATTCTATCTGCCGGCGGAGCATGCCGACTTCGGTCTCGATACACCCGAACAGTTCGGCACGCTGATCTGCTATGACGAAGACGGCTTCCATGAAGAAAAGGTGCCGAGTGTCAAAGGCGACTATGGTTATTATTACGATGCTCTTTATGAAACGATTATCAACGGCAAGGAGCAGCTGGTCACGCCCGAACAGACACTGCTGCAGATTGAAATGCTGGAGACCGGTGTCAGCGGTCTGAAATAAGAGAATGAAGATTCTTCCTCCGGGAGGAATCTTTTTTTTCGGGAACCCGGTTTTTCTTCGCAATATAACGGACAGAGAGGAGAAATCGTTTTGTTATGAACTACAGAAAATACCGGCGCTGTCTTTGCCGCGCCGCTTTGTCACTTCTTCTGTGTCTTTGTTCGGTTATTCCGTTTTCCGCATGGTCTTTGCGGGCGGAGGCAATCGATGAAGAGATGTTCGGGGAAGTCTATTTTTTCTATAACGCTTCCGGTGGTTATGTCATTGACGATGTATGGGCGGTCATGCGCTCCCGCTGGACACTGGCGGGAAAGACGGCATATTGCGTCAATCCCGATGTGCTGGTGGCATATGAAGATGTCTATGCCCCGCAGGATTTCATGTCTTATGACGGTCTTCCGGAATCAACAAGAAACAGACTGGCGGACATTGCCCGTTTCGGCTGGAATGAAGATCATACCTCCGCCCTGGACTACGCTGCTGCCCAGCTGATGATCTGGACAGCCGTCAATCCCGGGCTGTCATCCACCGTTGTCTATTGTCAGGAAGGCGACAGTATGGTTCTGGTTGACGGCGAAGATGTGACAGCTGATGTACAGGAACATATCAACCGGATCGAAGAAGATATCAGCCGCTATCATACCGCTGTGAATCCGGAAATCTATAACGTATCCGGTGATGAGTACCATGATCCTTCTGCCGGAGTGATTGAAACCGCGATCGGAGATGAAATCGTGATTACTGACAGGGCAGGTATTCTTGCGGATTATCAGATCGCCGCTGCCCCGCAGGAAGCTGACCTCAGTCAGGAAGGAAATACGGTCAGACTCTGTTTCAATGAAGCGGCGGAAATGAGCGAACTGAGAATGCGCCGCAAAGAAAGCGATCCGGACACATATGGTTATGTCCTTTTGTATCTGGCTGACGGCAGTCAGAACATCGTCACCGCCGGCGCCGCTTCGGATACGGAACAGCTGTCATTGAAATTCAATGCCAGGGGAGTCGACCTGCGTATTGCCAAGACATCATCCAACCGGCTGATGGCGCTCAAGGATGCCAGACTCGGACTGTATGAAGACGGCAATGAAAACGGCATCTATGATGACGGGGAAACATTGATCGAGGAGTTTCTGAGCGGTGAAGAAGAACATATCGTCCATGATCTGGTTCCCGGCCGGCATTATGTTCTGCATGAGATCACTGCACCCAACGGTCATATCAGGGCTGAGGATATCGCGCTGGTTCCCGAGCGGGGAGACATCGCCTCCGGTATGTCCTGTCAGATGATGGATCAGTCGTTTCAGGTCATTGTCCGCAAGAATACCCAGCGCAATGACCGTATTGCCGATGTGGAACTGACGATCCTCGATGCGGAAACGATGGAGACAGCAAAACGCGGCGACGGCCGGGAGGCAGTCTACCGGACCATGGCTGATATCGACTGGGACTGCTCGGAATATCTGCAGGAAGGGAAGGAATACATACTCCGGGAGACGGAACTGGTCGGCGGTGTCTTCAAAAGTGCCGATACATATTTCACCGCTCCGAAGGCAGGTGATCCGGTTCTTTACATATCGGTCACGATGGTCGATCAGACTTACCAGGTCCATATCCGCAAGGTCGACAACACGGAAAATGCCTCAATCGTTCCGGAAGTGACACTGACGCTGTATGAGAAAGACGGCGAAGAGGAAAAGGAACTGGCATCGCATGTCACAGCAGAGGATGAGGAATACTGGGATGTGACACAATACGTCAGAGCGGAACATTCCTATGTGCTGAAAGAAACCGAATGCGCTCCCGGTTATTATCTCAGCGATGAAATCGAATTCACCCTGCCGGCTTCGGAAAAACTGCAGGAAGATGATTATGTTTATGAAATCGTAATGGTCGACGATGTACACAATTGTCTTTTCGGCAAGAAGGACGAAGAAGGAAACTGGCTGGAAGGAGCAGTGATCCTGATCCTGGATGAAGAGATGGAAGAGCGCATGAAAACAATGGACGAAGAGGATAAACAGAACCTGGTCAAAGGCGAAGACTATCTGTACCGTTTCGCTTCGGAAGAAGAGGGAATCCGCGTCGACGAAGACGGGGAAGAAATCAGACTGTATTCCGGCCACACCTATTATCTCCATGAGGAACAGGCACCGTTCGGTTATGTCCCGGCAGCAGAAGATGCGCCTTTTACCGTGACAGGCACTCTGGAAATGTGTCAGGACGTGGTCATGGTCGACGAAAGACAGGATATCCATGTTTCCGTATACAAGTATGATGCTGAGGATAAAAAAACACCGCTTTCCGGCACTGAGTTTACGGTATACCGCAAAAAGGACAGTACGATTGCTGCAGACAGCAGCGGAAACCGGGCTGTAAAGAAAACCGATGAAAAGGGACAGTGCTCGTTCATCCTGCCCTATGAAAAAGAAGGATATGAAATCAGGGAGACAGCAGCACCGTCAGGATATCTGAACAGTACAAAACCGGCGGAAGTCATGATCACGGATGAGAAGGCATTCAATGCAGAAACACCGGTTGCCATCCGTTTCTATGACCGCAGAATCCCGGAGACAGCCGCAAAGGCGCCGGTTGTGGCTGCGCTGATTGCCTGTCTTGCTCTGACATTGTTTGTCTGTCTGCAAAGACACCATGAATAAAGGCGCGATCCTGAAACTGGGCAGCGGCATTCTGGCAGCAGTATGTCTCTGCCGGCTGTTTCCCTATGGAAAAGCAGAGATCCGGCAGATGAAAATCAAGAGAGAACTGCGGGAATTGCAGACAGAAGGATCATGGCAGAAAGATCAGGAACCAACCGGATGTCCCGAGCTGGCCGGAATCCTGGAATATGAGCGTCTGCATATGCGGGAGGAGATCGTCCGGGGAACAGATGATCAGTATTATCTGGATCATCTCTGTGATGGAACTTACAGTGAAAAAGGAACCCTGTTCTTCGCGGCCGGCAGCAGAAAAGAAGACATGAACAGGGTCCTGTTCGGTCATCATGTCTATCTGGAAAACAGCCGTATGACACCGCTGTTTTCCCTGCTGGAGGAGACTGTGGAGGAAGCGGATCTTCACTTTGTAATCAATGATGGTGAAGGAGTCACATATTATCGCATGCTGGCGGTGCTGGAAGTTGATTACAGTCAGGAGAATGTCTTCAATTATCTGAAATCTGAATACAGCGATGGCGAACTGGCGGAATACAACCGGCATCTGAAGGAAGACTGTGTTTCCTGTTTTTTCCGGGAAGTGAAAGAAGGAGACAGACTTCTGACAATGATGACCTGCCGGGATGAGGAAGGGCCGGTGCGGATCCTGTTCATCGCCGCAGAAGAAAAAAAAGATATCCTGAATGAGGATATCTAGTTGCCGAGATTTTCGTGCGTCAGCGTCACCATGTTTTCCAGGAACTGCACATCATCATCTGATGCCCGGAACCATTTTTTGTCGACATTGATATAGGGCGGCAGAATGTAGAATGTTTTGGTGAAGGCACGTGCCTGGACGTCGATCTTGAAGGCATTCTCAGTATCGACTTCGCTTTCTTCGACCGGAATCAGGGTCTTGATGACATTCATATTGGTGACAAACTTTTCGATTTTACCGCTGTTCAGGTAATCGCCTTCACCGATATCACCGCCTGAGATATGAATCGCCATGACCTGGGTATACTGAATCTGCAGCAGGGAAAGGTCAAGTGTATCCTGGGCACAGGCATATAGCGGTAAGGCAAGAATTGCGCACAGTATGATCTGTAACAGTTTCTTCATAAAGACTCCTTTGATGATCTGGTCCTTTACAATCATAGCACTATCCTATCATACGGCAACTGAAGGAATCCAGAAAATTATCTGCTGTTTCACTGATGACGGCGTGGTAATTGACAAGGAAAAACCAACCTTGTATATTTAACAGCGATGAGATATATGGCGCCTGAAAAGAAGAGCAGCACATCAGTTTTATTTCCGGGGACTTTTATCTCTTCTGTATTATTGGTAATGAATCCGTAAGGTGGCTTCACCTGCGGATTTTTTTCTGAAAAGAAGGAGTGAATATGCGCAGTATTATTGATGTATTGGACCTCTCGGCCGAAGAACTGGATGAACTGATCGCAACTGCACAGGACATTATCGCCAATCCGTCCAGGTATGCGGAAGTATGCCATGGCCTGAAACTTGCGACACTGTTCTTTGAACCCAGTACCCGTACCCGCCTCAGTTTCGAAGCGGCAATGTATGAACTCGGCGGCAATGTGCTTGGTTTCTCGGAAGCCAACAGTTCCTCCGCGGCAAAAGGGGAAAGCGTGGCTGACACAGCCAAGACAGTCAGCTGTTATGCCGACATCATCGCCATGCGGCATCCGAAGGAAGGTGCTGCCTACATCGCCTCCCGGGCTGCTTCGGTGCCGGTGATCAATGCCGGTGACGGCGGTCATTGCCATCCGACCCAGACCCTGGCTGACCTGCTGACGATCTACCGCGAGAAGGGCACATTCGAAAACCTGACGATTGGTCTTTGCGGTGACCTGAAGTTCGGCCGCACGGTGCATTCCCTGATCAATGCCATGTCCCGCTATGCCGGACTGAAACTGGTGCTGATCTCGCCGGAAGAACTGAAGGTTCCTTCCTATGTCAAGCAGAAACTGAAGGATGAAAAGATTCCTTATGAGCAGACCACCGATCTCATCAAGGTCATGCCGAAACTGGACATCCTGTATATGACCAGAGTGCAGAGGGAAAGGTTCTTCAACGAGGAAGACTACCTGCGTCTGAAAGACAGCTATATCCTGACACTGGACAAACTGGCAAACGCCAAGGAAGACCTTGTCATCATGCATCCGCTGCCGCGTGTCAATGAAATCTCGGTCGCGGTGGACGATGATCCGCGGGCATGCTATTTCAAGCAGGTGCTCAACGGCAAATACATGCGCATGGCGCTGATTCTCAAACTGTTGAAGGAGGCAGGTAAAATCAATGAATATTGATTCAATTCAGAACGGGATCGTAATCGATCATATCGCTGTAGGCAGAGGCAAGAGTCTGTATGATCTTCTGAAACTGGACGAACTGGACTGTTCTGTCGCCCTGCTGCGCAATGTTGTATCTTCCAAATACGGCCGCAAGGACATCATCAAGATCGACCGGGAACTGGATGTCAATCTGGACGCCATCGGTTTTATCTCTCCGGAAGCAACCATTGTCATCATCAAGGACGGCGAGGTTGTCGAAAAGAAAAAACTGGAACTGCCGGCGGAACTGGTGGATATCATCCGCTGCCATAATCCCCGCTGCATTTCCCAGACCGAGCAGGAAATCCCGCAGATCTTCAGACTAACAAATCCGAACAAACGCGAGTACAGATGCCTGTACTGCGAAGTCAAAGCAAAGATATAAGTGAACAAACCGTACTTTGTACGGTTTTTCATCATTGGAAACAAACATGCATTAATGGCAATACTATGATAGGACAAAGGAGAACGGGCATATGGCGATAGACAGCAGAAAACTGGATGCCGTGTTTACGGAAACAATCAGGAAAGCCAACAAGGGAGCGATCAGCGCAATTATCTTCAATGAGGATTCCATACTGTATGAAGCGTACGACGGATGGATCGACAAGAAGAACAGAAGAAAGCCGGCAGATGACAGTCTGTATATGATCGGCTCCAATACCAAGGTAATGACGACACTCGGACTGATGCGTCTCTGGGAAGACGGAAAACTGGATCCCCAGGATGACATCCGCCGTTATATTCCCGAATTCTCAGTGAAAAGCAGGATGGGGGACTATCCGTTTACGATTGAGGATTTCCTGATGCACAGGACCGGTCTTGTCTGTGACATGTACCGCTATATGACGGATGGGCAATATACCTACCGGGATATCGTGGACGGATTGCATGAAAGCTGGCGGACATCACTGCCGACGCAGATGTTCTCCTATTCCAATCTCGGCTATACCCTGCTGGGAATTGTCATCGAACGTGCCAGCGGAATGGCATATGCCGATTTCCTGCAGAAGTATCTGTTCGAACCGCTGGGTATGGAAGTGTATTTCGCTTCTGAACAGGATCTGCCGGAAAATGTCCGTGACCGGATTGCCCAGTCGCACGACAGCAAGGGCATCCGGCAGATGGATCCGCTTGGCTGCTGCATACCGGCGGGAGCCCATACCTATACGACGATCACCGGTCTGATGAAGATGGCACAGCTGATTCTCAACCGGGGAAAAGCCGGAAAAAAACGGCTGTACCGGAAGAGCACCATCGACTGGATGGAACAGCTGCCGGTCCGCGATGAACTGGATGCTGAACTGGCAGTGATCGGCCATTGTCTGTTCCATCACAAGGATCTTTCTGATTACAAGACCGGTCCGTTCCATGGCCATGGCGGAGCGACATGTTATCATTTCTCCCTGTATGACTATCTGCCGAAGGAAAAGACCGGTATCATCATCTTCTCCAGTTTCGACGGAGCCCATCCTCTGATCACAAAACTGGAAAGAGCGCTTCTCAACGAATACCTGCGCCAGTCCGGATTCGAAAAGAAGGACACGCAAAAAAGAAAAGCAGTCAAAGCCGGAATTGCCGGATATGTGGGCAGATATGACACGGTCTTCGGTCCGCTTGCCTTCGCCCTCAGCGATCAGGGAAAACTGGTGCTGAGAAGCGGGGAAGTTATCATGAAAACCGAAACGTTTGAAGACGGCTGGATCAGCTGCATTCTGCCCAGACCTCTGAAGACTGTTCCGGAGGGGCTCAGGGTCCTTGGCAATGTATATCTGAAACAGGCAGTCTATTTCGGCCATCCGGTTCTGATCATGGATAACAACGGCACCAAAACTGTTATAGGATGCCGCTATACGGAACCCTGTATCACGGAAAACTGGCTGAATGCGCTGGGAACATACAAACCGCATGAAGGTCTGAAGAAGGAATTCTTTGACGGTATGGACCTGCAGCTCAAAGACGGCGAACTGATCCTGACACTGAAGATCATCGGTGAGAAACTGAAGTATTATCTGCATGTGCTCAGCGATGAGGAGGCAATCGTCAAAGGCTATGGCCGCAACTGCCGACAGACCGTCACCCTGCGCAAAGAAAAAGGACATTATGTCCTTGAGTGCGATGGTGTAAAGGCAAGAAGATAGATAACAAAGAAGCAGCTGATCAGTCAGCTGCTTCTTCTGTTTCTTCGTTGTTATCTTTGTTGTTGAGGATATCCATGAACTCTTCACCGGTAATCGTTTCTTTTTCATACAGGAAACGGGCAATCCGTTCAAGATCATCACGGTGTTCCTCGAGCATGGCAATGGCTTTCTGATGCTGGGTGCGGACAAGTTCGACGACTTTTTTGTCGATCTCGGCTGCTGTTGTATCAGAGCAGGCAGGTGATGTGTCATTGCCCAGATACTTGTTGTTGATGGATTCCATGGCGACCATGTCGAAGTCTTCCGACATGCCGTACTGGGAAATCATTGCCCGGGCAATCCGGGTAGCCTGTTCAATATCGTTGGCGGCACCGGTCGAGGTGTTGCCGAAGACAACTTCCTCGGCAGCCCGGCCGCCGGTAATGGTGGCAATGCGGTTTTCCAGTTCTTCCTTCGTGTAAAGGTAGTGATTGCCTTCTTCCACCTGCATGGTATAGCCCAGGGCTCCGGAAGTGCGGGGAATGATCGTGATCTTCTGCACCGGCGCGGAATGTGACTGCAGTGCGGCTACCAGGGCATGTCCCACTTCATGGTAGGACACCCGCAGTTTTTCCTCATCCGTCAGGATGGCGTTTTTCTTCTGATAACCGGCGAAGACAACTTCAATGCTTTCTTCCAGGTCTTTCTGGCTGACCGCCGGGCGTCCCTCACGGACAGCCCGCAGCGCGCCTTCATTGACGATGTTGGCCAGTTCGGCACCGGAAGCACCGGAAGCCATACGGGCGATGACGTTATAGTCAATACCCGGTTCCGTTTTCACTTTGGCAGCGTGGACTTTCAGAATGTCTTCACGGCCCTGCAGGTCCGGCAGTTCCACCGGGACACGGCGGTCGAAACGGCCCGGTCGCAGCAATGCGGGATCAAGGCTGTCCGGCCGGTTGGTGGCGGCCAGAATGACAACACCGTTGTTGCTTTCAAAACCGTCCATCTCGGTCAGCAACTGGTTCAGTGTCTGTTCCCGTTCGTCATTGCCGCCGAGTTTGCCGGTGTTGCGTTTGCCGCCAATGGCATCGATTTCATCGATGAAGACGATGCACGGCGCCATTTCCTTGGCCTGCTTGAAAAGGTCTCTGACCTTGGAGGCACCCATGCCGACGAACATCTCGACAAATTCCGAACCGGACATGGAAATAAAGGGAACGTTGGATTCGCCGGCGACTGCCTTGGCCAGCATGGTTTTGCCGGTGCCCGGCGGGCCGACCAGCAGAATGCCTTTCGGCATGGCGGCACCGATCGCCTTGTATTTGCCGGGGTCATGCAGGTAAGTGACAATTTCCTGCAGGTTTTCCTTGGCTTCATCTTCTCCCGCCACATCCTTGAAGCGGATATCAGAGCCGTTCTTGTCATAGACGCGGGCATTGGATTTGCCGAGGTTGAACGGATTGGCACCGGCGCCCGGACGGTTCATGATCGCTCTTAACAGCAATGTCGCCATCAGTACCGGGAACAGCCAGCTGACAATCAGGGAGATCCACGGCGTGGACTGTTCCTGAATGTCGGCAGTGAATTTGACATCGGCATCATACAGTCTCTGGGTCAGCTGGGGATCGTCCATCAGACCGGTCCGGTAGATCGTTTCATCACCGGTTTTCTTATACAGGATCTGGTTGGACTGTATTTCCACTTCCTCCAGATGCCCGGCATCGATTTCTTTCATAAAGGTGCTGTAGTCTTCCAGCTGGATCTGCTGCGTTTCCAGGAACGGTCTGGCAAACAGATTCAGCAGGACCAGAATCACCATTACGACAGCGTAGTAATAGATAATCGGCTTGCGCTGCTGGTTTTTGTCATTCGGATTCATAAGCAAAAACCTCCTTATAAGTGTATTTTAGCACTCCTTATCATAAAGTGCTAACATTATCATTCTTTTGTGTCTGCCGTGATGAAAACAACAGAAAAGACTGCCGGAGCAGTCTTCTGGGGTGATATGTGTTACTTTGCCTTCTTCTGAGCCGACAGCATTTTTCTGATTTCACTGTCAGTATCCTTGAAGAGGCCTTTCGGTGAGACTTCATCCAGCAGGGCAACGATCGTTTTGATTTCCGCGTTTGTCAGATCGTCGTTGTTGGCGATATTGCGGAACTTGTTGCTGGCAATGTAATTGCGGATGACGTTGGCCTTCTTGCTTTCAGCGATCATGTCGCGGACGACACTGCTGGATTTGGCAAACTTGATCAGGTCCTTGTTCAGAAGATCATAGGAGAAGTGACCGGTCTTGTCGGTGTACTTGTCGACGATCGCGTCATAGGCTTCGATGTTGAGTTCAGCCATTGCCGGTTCTTCCTTTTCCGCAGGTTCTTCCTTGACGACCATGTTTTCGTTGACCTTTACCGGCTTGCGCTTGCCGTACGGCATGCCGAGGGTCAGCTTCATGGCTTCTTCAAAGGCTTCTTTCGGATATTTCTTCAGATCGGTCTGACTGTTGGGAATCGGTTCCCCGGAAGTCTTGCT